>CAZCJY010000176.1:0-2113 GCA_964498975.1 uncultured Methylocystis sp. | reverse complement strand
CGAGGAGATCAAGGGTCTGCTCGTCGGCGTCTCGAACTCGAGCAGCGCCTTCGCGAGCGTATCGAGATCGGCGCGTTTCTCGGTGAGGATTTGCTTGGCCTTGTTGTAGCCGTCCTGCACCAGCCGACGCACTTCGGCGTCGATCGTTTCCTGCGTCTGCTCCGAGAAGGTTTGCTGACGCCCGAGCGAATAGCCGAGGAACTGCTCCTGCTGCGGATCAGCATAAGCGACCGTGCCGAGCTTGTCCGAGAAGCCAAGCTGCGTCACCATCGCGCGAGCGATGCGCGTCGCCTGCTGGATGTCGGAAGCCGCGCCGGAAGTCGTCTTCGCCGCGCCGAAGATCAGTTCTTCGGCGACGCGGCCACCCATCGCCATCGCCAACATGGCGACGAGCTCCTGGTAGTTCTGCGAAATCTGATCGCGCTCCGGCAGGCCCTGCACCATGCCCAAGGCGCGACCGCGCGGAATGATCGTCGCCTTGTGGATCGGCAGAGCGCCCGGCACCGAGAGCTGCACCAGCGCATGGCCGCCTTCGTGATAGGCCGTGAGTTTCTTCTCCTCGTCGGTCATCACCAAAGTGCGGCGCTCCGCGCCCATCATGATCTTGTCGCGCGCGTCCTCGAATTCGGCGTTGGTGACGATGCGCTTGCTACGCCGCGCCGCAAGCAGCGCCGCCTCATTGACAAGATTCATCAGATCGGCGCCAGAGAAGCCAGGCGTGCCGCGCGCCACGACCTTCAAATCCACGTCCGGCGCCAAGGGCACCTTGCGGGCGTGAACTTTCAGAATCTTCTCGCGGCCGATGAAGTCGGGGTTCGGCACCTGGATCTGACGGTCGAAGCGGCCCGGACGCATCAAGGCCGGATCGAGCACGTCGGGACGGTTCGTCGCCGCGATCAGGATAATGCCCTCATTGGCTTCAAAGCCGTCCATCTCGACAAGCAGCTGGTTCAAGGTCTGCTCGCGCTCGTCATTGCCGCCGCCAAGACCGGCGCCGCGGTGACGGCCCACCGCGTCGATCTCGTCGACGAAGATGATGCAGGGCGCGTTCTTCTTGGCCTGTTCGAACATGTCGCGCACGCGCGACGCGCCGACGCCGACGAACATTTCGACGAAGTCGGAGCCCGAGATCGAGAAGAAGGGCACGCCCGCTTCGCCGGCGATGGCGCGCGCCAGCAAGGTCTTGCCGGTGCCCGGAGGCCCGACCAGCAGCACGCCGCGCGGAATGCGTCCGCCGAGGCGCTGGAACTTCTGCGGATCGCGCAGGAATTCGACGATCTCCTGCAGATCCTCCTTGGCTTCGTCGACGCCGGCGACGTCTTCAAAGGTGACGCGCCCTTGCGTCTCGGTCAAAAGCTTCGCCTTCGACTTGCCGAAACCCATCGCGCGGCCCGCGCCGCCCTGCATCTGGCGCGACAGGAAAATCCACACGGCGAGGAAGGCGACAAGCGGCAGCGCGTTGAGCAGCAGCGACATCAGGAAACCGCCGCCTTCACTATTCGGCTTGGCGCTGATCGACACATTATGCGCCTGCAGCCGCGGCACGAGATTGGCGTCGTCGGGCGCATAGGTGGTGAAAGGACGATTGTCGTTGAAGTGGCCGGCGATCTCATTGCCGGCGATCGTCACGTCATGGACGCGGCCCTGATCGATCTGCGTAAGCAACTCGCTGAAGGAAATATCGCGGATAGGCGTGCGCTGGCCCGGCTGCTGAAACAGCATGACGAGCGCAACCACCAGCAGGCCGATGATGGCCCAGAGCGCGAGGTTTCTGAAGTGTGCGTTCATTGGGAAGCCTGTCGGGAGCCGCTCGGTCGGGCTTATCCCCCGCAACGCTCCGGTCGTTGGCTTAATTTAGGCCCGCCTTACCCGCTTGCCAAGACTGCGAACGGATGAAGGCGGCGCGCCGCGCTTGCAAAACGAAGGGCGGGGCCTCTCGATAAGTCTATCGCAGATACCGAGAATCCGGCTTGGGACGATCAGCGTCGCGCTCGCCGCGGCGGCGCCGGACGGAGCCGAATGCGCCCGTCGCGCGCTTCGATCGAAATATCGGCAAGCGTGATTCGCAGCGGCTCGCCCGCGGCAAGCGCCGTCGCAAGGCGCGCGCTTGCCC
>CAZCJY010000175.1:0-5803 GCA_964498975.1 uncultured Methylocystis sp. | reverse complement strand
GGGAAAGCGTGAAGGAGCCCGCGGCGGCGCGGCCGGCGCCGAAGCCCCTCGTCAAGCCGAAAGTCTCCCAACTCTGACGCGATCGGCGCAAAAAGCGCCGCGTTAACGGTTCGTGTACAAGATAGTTCTTATTGTTTCGACTAAACGGGCTTTGCCACTCGGCCATTGGGAGAGACAGATGGGATACTTCCTCAAACCGCTTTCCGCCGCCGTCATAATCGGGGCGCTGGCGGTGACGCAGACCGCGCCGGCGCGCGCCGATTCCGCCGGCCCCGCCATCGCCGCCGGCATCGGCGGTTTCGCGCTCGGCGCGATTGCCGGCGGGGCGCTCGCGGGTCCGCCTGCGGTCGTCTATGCGCCCCCGCCGGTCTATGTGGCGCCGCCGCCGGTCTGCTGGACCGAGCGACGCCCGGTGTTCGACGAATATGGCGAGGTGATCGGCTCTCGTCCCCGTCGCGTCTGCGAGTGAGGCGAGGCGCGTCGACGTCTGGCGCGGCCCATGAAAAAGCCGCTGCTTTGCATTACCATTCCTGGATGAAGTCGAATCATCTCCTCGTGGTGGCGGCCGCGCTCCTCGTCACGGCGGCGCCGGCGCGCGCCGAATGGTCCTCCTGCCTTGGCGGCCTGCGTTCCGCCGCGGCGGGCGCGGGCGTGAGCCAGCAGACGATCGCGGCGGCGACGAATGAGCTAACGCCCAATGACGCCGTCAGTTTCATGGACAAGCAGCCGGAGTTCACGACGCCGGTATGGGACTATGTCGCCGGCCTCGTCGACGAGGAGCGCGTCGAGGAAGGCCGCGCGATGCTGCACAAGCATGGGGGGGCGCTGCGCGCCGCGGAGTCGCGTTACGGCGTCGATCCCGTGACGATCGTCGCCGTCTGGGGCGTCGAGTCCGATTTCGGCAAGAGCTTCGGCAAACGCCCCGTCGTGCAGTCGCTGGCGACGCTCGCCTGCGAGGCGCCGCGCCGTAACGACTATTGGCGCAAGGAATTCGTCGCGGCGCTGAAGATTCTCGACAGCGGCGACATCGCCGCCGAGGAATTCTACGGCTCCTGGGCGGGGGCCTTCGGCCATACGCAATTCATGCCGTCGACTTTTCTGGGCTCGGCGGTCGATCTCGACGGCGACGGACGGCGCAATATCGCGAGCTCGGCGGCGGATTCGCTCGGCTCCACGGCGAATTATCTGCGCAAGAGCGGCTGGCGCCCCGGCCTGCATTGGGGTTTCGAGGTGCGGCTGCCGGAAGGCTACGCAGGCCCCTCGGGACGCACGAACCGCCAGTCCATGGGCGCCTGGCAGTCGCGCGGAATCACCCGCCTCGACGGCGGCGGCTTGGGCGAAGGGACGGCGGCGCTGCTGCTGCCGGCGGGGCGCAACGGCCCGGCCTTTCTCGTGACCAGGAATTTCGACGCGATCTACGCCTATAACGCAGCCGAGTCTTACGCGCTGGCGATCTGCGTCCTCTCCGACAGGCTGCGCGGGCGCCCCGGCATCCAGACGCCCTGGCCGACGGACGATCCCGGCCTCTCGCGCGCCGAGCGCCGCGAATTGCAGGCGCTGTTGACGCGGCACGGCTATGATGTCGGCGACAGCGACGGCGTCATCGGCACGAAGACGAAAGAGGCGATCGCCGATTTCCAGTCGCGCGCCGGTCTGCAGCGCAACGGCCGCGCCAGCCTAAAGGTGCTCAACGCCTTGCGCGGGCGGTAGGGACGTCGGCTCGACCTCGAAATCCGGCTCGGCGGCCTCGTCGTTCACGACCTTCAGGTCTTCGGCGACCCACGCTTTTGTCAACTCCCAGACGACGGCGAGCACGACGGGCCCGGCGAAAAGCCCCGCGACGCCATGCGCGAGGACGCCGCCGATAACGCCAACGAAAATCACCGGCATCGGCGTCGAAAGCCCATGCGCGAGCAGGAAGGGCTTGAGCACATTGTCCATGTAATTGACCGTGAGCATGCAGAGCGTCAGCGCCAGCGCGGGGCCCGACAGCAGGGTCGTCCACGCCCAAAAGATAACCGGCGCGACAATGATCAGCGGCCCGATCTGAATAATGCCGAGAACGAGAATCGCCAGCGTCAGCAGGCTCGCGCCCGGCACATCGGCGAGATACATGCCGGTTCCGCCGATCACCGCCTGCATCAGCGAGAGTCCCATGACGCCGCGCGAGACCGCGTTGATCGTCGCGCCGGCGAGGTCGACGAATTTCTCGCCGCTGGTCGGATCGATGCGGCGCGACAGCGCCCGCGCGCCCGCGAGCAGTTGCGGCGCGGCGGCGAGGATGAACCCCGAAAGCAGAACGGAAAGCAGGAATTTGAGCGTGCCGGCTCCGGCGCTGCGCGCCATGTCGAGCAAGAATTCGCCGGCGGGCTTCAATTGCGGCAGGATTTGCGTGAAGGCGCTGTGCAAATTGGTCGAGGCCAAGAGCCAGAAAGAATAGAACTGCTCGCCGAATATCGGCCATTCTTTAATCGACGCCGGCGGCGGCGGGATTGCGATGTCGCCATTGTCGAATCCCGCGACGACGCTTTTCACGGGATCGATCATTCCGACGCCCATCCATGTGACGGGGCCGATGATGAGCGCGAGGCCGACGAGCGTCATCAGGACGGCGGCGGTGATCGGCCGGCCGCCCAGAATTTCGGTGAGAATCCGGAAGATCGGATAGAATGCGACGGCGAGCACCACGCTCCACAGAATGATCGCCGCGAAAGGCTGGATAATGATGAAGGTCCAGTAGATCAGCACGCCGATCACGAACAGGCGGATCGACAATTCGATGACCAGCGTGTTGAAACGCCGTTCGACGCCATTGAGGTTTGGCAGGTCGTTCACCGGCGCCCTTTCGTCCATCATTCGCCTTCCGCGTTGCGGTAAGACTGGAGTCTTGCGAGGGCTCTGGCAAGAGGCGCTGTTTTGCGGCGGAGATGGCGGTGGGTCAGTTGGAGCTGACCCATAGCCGCCATTCCGGACCGGCTTGCAATACCGCTGTCATCAGGCGCGCGCAGCGTCGCTCAAAGAACATAGAACCGCCCGCACCGCCTTCCGGTTTTCCATTTCCTCATATGCATATCCGCATTCCAGCATGGCGTTTCTTGTCAACGCGCGCATCTTGCTCAAATTGCGTCGGGCCATCGTAGGAAACATGTGGTGCTCAATCTGGCTGTTAAGGCCGCCAGTCATCCAGTCAAGGAATATGGAGCTTGGCGTATTCCGGGTGGCTCTGGCCTGCCTATCGTAAAAGCCGCCGGCTTGGCTTGCGTCGTAAACTTCCATCCCGGTGTGGTTGAGGACGAAGACGCTCCCGAGAATAAATCCACCCAAAAGCTGCGCGCACAGAAACCATATCCATCCTGTCCAAGCCGGACCGGGCGTGAGCAATCCGGCGACAGTGAGCCCTAAAATCCAGTGGGCCATGCAAAGAGCCGCCTCCCCGAATTTCTTCTCGCGCGCCGCGGTATCGATGCTCTGCCAACTCCAATTGAAGCGGACGAGGGAAAGGAAGGGAAAAAACAACGGGACCTGCAAGCGCGGCATCGCCAATGAGAGAAGCTTGGCCCAAGCTGGTTTTCTTGCGTTCGAATTATATTCGGCCAGAGCCTTGTCCCATACCAGCCACGGCGCGGAATCGATGTCCCCGTCGATCGGCGTGAGGATTCCGCTGTCGCTCACCCGACATCCGTTGGGAAAAGCGTGATGCAACTCGTGTTTCTTGACCCACCACGTCGAACCATACCCTTGGAAAAGAGCCACTGCTCCAAGCATGAAACGCGGCTTCGCGTCGTTTCGCGGTCCCCAATGATTGTGAGCGATGTCGTGGCCGAGATATCCTGTTCGCGGATAGTGGATTGCGAGGAGAATGGCGCCGGCCACCGCCGCCGCGCCTCCGTTCGCCAGTAGGATGAAGGCGAGAGCAGGAAGCGCCGCTAGTTCGATACAGCGAAGCGCCTGTTCCCAGAGCGGGACGCTAAAGTATCCTTTTTCATGCGCGAAAGCTTTGAGCGCCGTCATGCGCTGGGCGAGCGCTCTTGCGTCCGGATTGCGCACGCTATGGAATCCGGGAGTCGGTCCGAATAAGACACTCAATGTTTCCCCGCAGCGCCTGACTTGGCTTGTTCTTGTTCTGCCGCCAAAGGTCATTCGGCTATAGCTGAGCTTTTGTCAAACTTCCCGAAGAATAAAAACAGCGGGCGATAGAGACGATCTCCTATCGCTTTTCGCTATCCTCTAGAATCTGCCTCACTTTATGCTTTCAGAGGGTCGTTAATCCCGGGGCGTTTTGGCCGCGCTCGAGTGAACCGAAACGGCGCTCTTGGCGCATAGCCGAAATTCAAATTGACCCACTACCAGACCGTCAGTCGCTTCGACAAGCTTGGCGCTTTTGCGATAAGATGCCGCCTCGACATCCAACGATTCGGACCGCATGACCATCCGCCTGCATAAGGGCGATCTCCCGGCGGGGATCGGCTCCGGCTCCATTGTCGCGATCGACACCGAGACGCTCGGCCTCAACCCGCACCGCGACCGGCTGTGCCTGGCGCAGCTTTCCTTCGGCGACGGCGACGCCGAACTCGTTCAGATCGCGCAGGGCCAGACCCGCGCGCCTAATCTCGAACGCCTGCTTGCCGATCCCAACATATTGAAAGTCTTCCACTTCGCACGGTTCGACATCGCCATGTTCGCCAAGGCCTTCGGCTTCGTCCCCGCCCCGGTCTATTGCACCAAGATCGCCTCAAAACTCACCCGCACCTACACCGACCGCCACGGCCTCAAGGACCTCGTGCGCGAGCTCTTGGGCGTCGAGATTTCCAAGCAGCAGCAGTCCTCGGACTGGGGCGCGGCGACGCTTTCCGAGGCGCAGCAGGCCTATGCGGCCTCGGACGTGCTCTATCTCCATCAGCTCAAGGAAAAGCTCGACGCCATGCTGTCGCGCGAGGGCCGGACCGAGCTGGCGCAGGCCTGTTTCGACTTTCTGCCGACGCGGGCGCAGCTCGACCTCGCCGGCTGGGCTGAAACGGACATTTTCGCCCATGAATGAGGCGCCTCGAATTCGCCACCTCGGCGCCTCATGATCCCGGCATGACCGACGTTTTCCCCACGTCCAGCGCCCGCGACCGGCTGGGCGCGCTCGCCGCGCCGCGTGAGAGCGCTTTTCCCGACGCGCTGCGCCATACGGCGCGGGTGACGCGTCTGCGCCGTTGGATCCTGTGGGGGGCGGGGGGCGTCGTCGGAATTGTCGGCCTTGGCCTGCTGGTCAGTTCGCTGCGCTTTCTGCCGGCCGATCTGAGCCTCGCCCGCGTGGCGCTTAAGGGTTCGCGCATCGTCATCGAAAGCCCCAAGCTCGTGGGCTATCGCAAGGACGGACGCCCCTATGAGGTGCGCGCCATGGTCGGCACGCAGGATTTGGCTAAGCCCGATGTGTTCGAACTGGAAAAGCTCGAAGTGCGGATCGAAAATTCCAAGGACAATTCGATCGTGCTGACGGCCGCGACGGGCGTTTACAACAGAAAGTCCGATCACGCCGATATGACCGGCGGCGTCAATATTCGCGACGACAAGAACTTCGACATGCGGCTCGAAGCGGCGGCGATGGACTTCAAGGCCAGCGTGATGACCTCGGACAAGCCCGTCGTCCTGAAGATCGAGGGCGGCGAGGTCGAGGCGAAATCGGTCGAGTTCTCGCAGAAGGATCGGCGCGCGACTTTCTCGGGCGGCGTGCATTCGGTGCTGTATGGCGAGAGCGACGCGCCGACTCCCGAGCTGCGCGCGGCGCAATGACGCGAGACTAGATGCGTTTTCCCAT
>CAZCJY010000174.1:0-5805 GCA_964498975.1 uncultured Methylocystis sp. | reverse complement strand
TGATCGACAAGAACACCAAAGTCATCACCCAAGGCTTCACCGGCAAGACCGCCACGTTCCACTCCGTGCAGGCGCTCGACTACGGCACCAAAATGGTGGGCGGCGTCTCGCCCGGCAAAGGCGGCTCGACCCATCTCGATCTTCCCGTCTTCGACACGGTCGCCGAAGCGCGCGAGAAGACCGGCGCCGACGCCTCCGTCGTCTATGTGCCGCCGCCGGGCGCCGCCGACGCCATTTGCGAGGCGATCGACGCCGAGATTCCGCTCATCGTCGCCATAACCGAAGGCGTGCCGGTGCAGGACATGATCCGCGTCAAGCGGGCGCTGACGGGCTCCAAGTCTCGCCTTATCGGCCCCAACTGCCCCGGCGTCGTCACGGCGGGCGAAAGCAAGATCGGCATCATGCCGGGCAACATCTTTTCGCGCGGGTCGGTGGGGGTCGTGTCGCGTTCCGGCACGCTCACCTATGAGGCGGTATTCCAGACGACCCGCGAAGGCCTGGGTCAGACCAGCGCCGTCGGCATCGGCGGCGATCCGGTCAAGGGCACGGATTTTATCGAGGTGCTGGAGTTGTTTCTCGCCGACGAAGCCACCAAGTCAATCATCATGATTGGCGAGATTGGCGGGTCCGCGGAGGAAGAAGCGGCCCAATTCTTGAAAGACGAAGCCAAGCGCGGCCGCAAGAAGCCCATGGTCGGCTTCATCGCCGGCCGCACCGCGCCTCCGGGTCGCCGCATGGGCCATGCCGGCGCGATCATATCGGGCGGCAAGGGCGACGCGGAGAGCAAGATCGCCGCGATGGAGTCGGCGGGCATTAAAGTGTCGCCGTCGCCTGCGAGGCTGGGAAAAACATTGGTCGAAGCGCTGAAGGGTTAGCGCGAGCCCTCTTAAACGCTTCGAAAGACGTTGGCGCTTCTACTATGGGCGCTGGCGCTTTTGGGAAAGATTAGGATGGCGCGTTTTGAAACGAATGGCGGCGCCGGACCAGCCTCTCCGGCGGGTCCGCGCTCGCCGCAAAATGATTTCCTGGCGTCGACTTCCTTCCTGCAGGGCGCGAACGCAAGCTATCTTGAAAGCCTGCTAGCAGCCTATGAAGCCGATCCGGCCTCGGTCAGTCCGGATTGGCGCAGCTTCTTTGCGGAGATGGGCGTCAAGCCGCGCGCCGACGCCGGCGCGACGGTCCCGAGCTGGGCGCGGCGCGACTGGCCGCCGCCCGCGAATGGCGAATGGGTGAGCGCATTGACCGGCGAAGCGCCGGCGCCCGCCAAGCCCGCCGCCTTAAGGCCTCCCCCCGCGCCAACCGCCGCAAGCGGCGAAGACGTGCTGCGCGCCACCCGCGATTCCGTGCGCGCGCTGATGATGATTCGCGCCTATCGCATGCGCGGCCATCTCCACGCCAATCTCGATCCGCTCGGCCTGGAGCAGCGCCACGATCACGGCGAACTCAATCCGCAGACGTACGGCTTCACCGACGAGGACTACGAGCGCAAGATTTTCATCGACGGCGTGCTCGGCCTGCAATTCGCCACGCTGTTCGAAATGGTGACGATCCTGCGCCGCACCTATTGCGGGCCGATCGGCTTCGAATTCATGCACATCTCCAATCCCGAGGAGAAAGGGTGGCTGCAAGCGCGCATCGAAGGCCCCAAGAAGGAGATCGTCTTCACGAGAGAGGGCAAGCGCGCGATCCTCAACAAACTCGTCGAGGCCGAAGGCTTCGAGAAATTCCTCGACGTGAAATACACGGGCACCAAGCGCTTCGGCCTGGACGGCGCCGAGGCCATCGTGCCCGCGCTCGAGCAGATCATCAAGCGCGGCGGCGCGCT
Organism: uncultured Methylocystis sp.; assembly: GCA_964498975.1. GTDB lineage: Bacteria > Pseudomonadota > Alphaproteobacteria > Rhizobiales > Beijerinckiaceae > Methylocystis. The sequence continues at coordinate 3,980 of CAZCJY010000174.1, read as the reverse complement.
CGGCGTCAAGGAGATCGTGCTTGGCATGGCGCATCGCGGCCGGCTCAACGTGCTCTCGCAAGTGATGGCCAAGCCGCATCGCGCGCTGTTTCACGAATTCAAGGGCGGCTCGTTTCTGCCGGACGAAGTCGAAGGCTCGGGCGACGTCAAATATCATCTCGGCGCGTCGTCGGACCGCGAGTTCGACGAGAACAAGGTGCATCTCTCGCTCACCGCCAATCCGTCGCATCTCGAAATCGTCGATCCCGTCGTGCTCGGCAAGGTGCGCGCCAAACAGGATCAGCACGCCGCCAAGGGTGGCGACCGCCGCACGGTGATGCCGCTGCTCATTCATGGCGACGCGGCCTTCGCCGGCCAGGGCGTCGTCGCCGAATGTTTCGGCCTTTCGGGCCTCAAGGGCCATCGCACCGGCGGCTCCTTGCATTTCATCATCAACAACCAGATCGGCTTCACCACCTATCCGCGCTATTCGCGCTCGTCGCCCTATCCGTCGGATGTCGCCAAGATGGTCGAGGCGCCGATCCTCCATGTGAACGGCGACGATCCAGAGGCCGTCGTCTTCGCGGCGCGCGTCGCCGCCGAATTCCGTCAGCAGTTCCAGAAGCCCGTCGTCATCGACATGTGGTGCTATCGGCGCTTCGGCCATAATGAAGGCGACGAGCCGGGCTTCACCCAGCCGCTGATGTATAAGCGGATCCGCGCGCATCGCACGACGCTCGATCTTTACGCCGAGCGGCTCATGGCCGAAGGCGTGGCCTCGCAGGCGGACGTCGACCGCATGAAGGAAGAATGGCGTGCGCGGCTCGACCAGGAGTTTGAAGCCGGCCACGCCTATCGGCCCAATAAGGCGGACTGGCTCGACGGCCGCTGGGCCGGGATGAAGCCGGGCTCGCAACTTACCGAAAACGAGCGCCGCGGACAGACCGGCGTGCCGCTGGAGACGCTTCACGAAATTGGCGCGAAAATCACCTCCGCGCCGGCGGATTTTCACGTTCACCGCACGATCCAGCGCTTTCTCGACAATCGCAAGACGGCCATAGAACAGGGCGGTTCGATCGACTGGGCGACGGCGGAAGCGCTCGCCATCGGTTCGCTCTTGCGCGAAGGCCACAATGTGCGCCTCTCCGGCCAGGACAGCGAACGCGGCACCTTCTCGCAGCGCCACAGCGTGCTCATCGATCAGGAGAATGAAGCGCGCTATACGCCGTTCAATCACATCGCCGATGGCCAGGGACGTTACGAGGTCGTCAATTCGATGCTCTCGGAAGAGGCGGTGCTCGGCTTCGAATATGGCTATTCGCTCGCCGAACCCGACGCGCTGGTGATGTGGGAGGCGCAGTTCGGCGATTTCGCCAATGGCGCGCAGGTCGTCTTCGACCAGTTCATCTCATCCGCCGAGCGCAAATGGCTGCGCATGTCGGGCCTCGTCTGCCTGCTGCCGCACGGCTATGAAGGCCAGGGGCCGGAGCATTCCTCAGCGCGGCTCGAGCGCTTTCTGCAGCTTTGCGCCGAAGACAATATGCAGGTCGCCAATTGCACGACGCCGGCGAATTATTTCCACATTCTGCGCCGGCAGCTGCACAGGAGCTTCCGCAAGCCGCTGGTCCTGATGACGCCGAAGTCGCTGCTGCGCCATAAGCGCGCCGTATCGCGGCTCGGCGAGATGGGCATGGCGTCGAGCTTCCAGCGCCTCCTCCTCGATGAGGCCGAGACCGCGCCCACCGACAAGTCGGCGCTGAAGGCGGACGAAAACATTCGCCGCGTCGTGCTGTGCTCGGGCAAGGTCTATTACGATCTTTACGAGGAGCGCGAGAAGCGCGGCGTCGACGACGTTTATCTCCTGCGTGTCGAGCAGCTCTATCCATTCCCGCTCAAGGGCCTTGTGACGGCGCTCGCGCGTTTCAAGGACGCCGACATCGCTTGGTGTCAGGAGGAGCCCAAGAACATGGGCGCCTGGTTCTTTGTCGAACCCTATCTCGAATGGGTGCTGGGGCAGACCGGCGGCAAGTCGAAGCGCGCGCGCTATGTCGGGCGTCCCGCGTCGGCCTCGACGGCGGCGGGCACCATGTCGAAGCATCTTGCGCAATTGAAGACGTTTTTGGACGAGGCGTTCGCGGCGTGACGCGCGGCGACGCGAGCAATGAGAGAGCCGATGACTGAAATTCGCGTGCCGACTCTTGGCGAATCGGTGACCGAGGCGACCATCGGCCGCTGGTTCAAGAAGGCGGGCGACCCGGTGCGGGCGGACGAAACCCTGGCCGAGCTCGAGACCGACAAGGTCACGCTCGAAGTCAACGCGCCGGCCGCCGGCGTCCTGGCCGAAATCGTCGCCAAGGAAGGCGAGACGGTCGCCCCCGGCGCGCTGCTCGGTCAGATCGCGGAAGGCGCGGTCGCGCCCGCCAGGAGCGGCGGCGTGGCGGCGGCGGCAAAACCTCCGGCGGCGCCTGCAAAGCCCGCCCCCGAAGCGCCAAAACAGGCTCCCGCTGCGCCGCCGGCGACAATGCCGCCCTCGCCCGCCGCCGCCAAGATCGCCGCCGAGCAGGGGGTCGATCTTTCGCAAGTTTCAGGCTCAGGCAAGCGCGGACAGGCGTTAAAGTCGGACGTCATCGAATTCGCCGGCCGCCCGCAGGCGACGCTGCCTGCGCATGAAGCGCGGGCGCCCGAGCCGGCGGCGCGCGCGCCCGTTCCCCAAGACGACGCGCGGCGCGAAGAGCGCGTGAAGATGACGCGCCTGCGCCAGACCATCGCGCGCCGCCTCAAGGAGGCGCAGAATTCGGCCGCGATGCTGACGACCTTCAACGAGGTCGACATGTCGGCTCTGATCGATTTGCGCATGCGCTACAAGGAGCCGTTCGAGAAAAGATACGGCGTGAAGCTTGGCTTCATGGGCTTCTTCGTGAAGGCCTGTTGTCAGGCTTTGGAGGAAATCCCGGCCGTCAACGCTGAGATCGACGGAACGGACATCGTCTATAAGCGCTTCTGCCACATTGGCGTCGCGGTCGGCACGGAGAAGGGCCTCGTCGTTCCCGTCGTGCGCGACGCCGATCGGATGTCGCTCGCCGAAATCGAAAAAGCCATCGCCGAGCTTGGCCGGAAGGCGCGCGAGGGCGCGCTCGACATCGCCGATCTGCAGGGCGGCACCTTCACCATCTCGAATGGCGGCGTCTATGGCTCTCTCATGTCGACGCCGATTCTCAACGCGCCGCAGTCGGGCATTCTCGGCATGCACAAGATTCAGGAGCGGCCCGTCGCGCTCGGCGGCAGGATCGAAATCCGCCCGATGATGTATCTGGCGCTCTCCTATGATCATCGCATTGTCGACGGCCGGGAGGCGGTCACTTTTCTGGTGCGCGTCAAGGAAACGCTGGAGGATCCGGCGAGGCTGGCGCTGGGCCTATAGTCGACGGGGCCCCCCTTCAAATTTCGACGACAATGCACATTTATCCCCTTAACGGCGCGCCGCTTGCTTGGGCGCCGAGGCGGGTCTTGAGGCGACCGCCAGGAGGCAAAGATGGAATTGAAGACTGCGACCGATGGCAAGGCGTCCCCGCTGACGCCCGAGCAGTTCGCGCAGCTCGGAGACGGAATGATCGCCTATGTGCGGCCCATGCGCTCCGAGGAAGTGAACCGGCTCTATCCCCAGGCGCCCCAGATTGCGCCCGGATTGACGATTTTCGCGCTCTTTGGCGCGGACGGCGCGCCAATTGTCCTGGCCGATTCCGAAGAAGGCTGCATCGGCAACGCGCGGGAGAACCATCTGGAGATGGTCAGCCTGCACTAACCCTTCCCAAAGGCGTCAAGGCCGGAATCCTACCGCCCATGAGGCGCGTGCGCGGCGCGCCTCGCGGGGGAGCGAGATGTCCGAAACCGAAATCTTCGCCCTATGTCATGTCAATGATGTCGCCAAAGCATGGCGCGATTGGGCGCTGGCGCGCAAACTGCCCGGCGAAGCCTGAGGGTCAGGTCGGCTGAATGACGAT
>CAZCJY010000173.1:0-5870 GCA_964498975.1 uncultured Methylocystis sp. | reverse complement strand
ATCGATGCGCGGCACGTTGCGGATGCCGAAGGCGATGGTATAGGCGTCGAAATGCGCGTCGGGAAAGGGAAGCGACTCGGCGTTGGCCTGCACGAATTCGAGACCCGTAAGGCCGCGCTCGCGCGCGCGGTCGCGCCCCACTTCGAGCATGTCGCCATTGATGTCGAGCACGACGATCTTGGCGTCATGCGCCGCGCCGTTGGCGATGCGAAAGGCGACGTCGCCCGTGCCGCCGGCGACGTCGAGATGACGAAAGCCCTTGCGTCCGCGCGCGTTCACCTTTGCGGCGAGCGTGTCCTTCCACAGCCGGTGCAGCCCGGCCGACATGAGGTCGTTCATGATGTCGTAGCGGCGCGCGACCTTGTGGAACACGTCGTCGACGAGGCCCTGCTTTTCGTTAAGCGGAACCTCGGAATAGCCGAAATGGGTCGAGCCCTCTCGGTCGGAACTTCGATCAGTCATCAGCGGCTCGCGTGACGAGGAAGAAGAGGACGGTATAGCCTGTCGCCGCGCCGGTGGCTATGGGCGCGCGGGCCTTGAAACCACGCGCAATTCTCAAAGAGGTTAACCCCGCTCATGCCCGAATTGCCAGAAGTTGAAACGGTTCGGCGGGGATTGGCGCCAGCGCTCGTCGGCGCGACCATCCGGCGCGTAGAGCTGCGGCGCGGCGATCTGCGTTTTCCCTTCCCCCAGCGTTTCGCCGCACGCCTCACCGATCGGCGTGTTCTCGATCTTCGCCGACGCGCCAAATATCTCATCGCCGATCTCGACGACGGCGAGGCGCTGATCATGCATCTTGGCATGAGCGGCTCCTTCCGCATCGACGACGAGACGTCCGGCCGCTTTCATCAACCGCGCGGCAAGCGCGCGGCGCATGATCATGTCGTCTTCCACCTCGATAATAGCAAGCGCGTCACCTATAACGATCCGCGCCGCTTCGGATTCATGCTGCTCGTCGCGCGAAGCGAGCTTGACGCGCATAAGCTCTTTCGCGGCCTCGGCGTCGAACCGTTGAGCGCTGCACTCGATGCTGCCTTTCTCGCGCGCACTTTCGCCCGCCGCGCCGCGCCGGCCAAGGCGGCTTTATTGGACCAGCGGCTGATCGCGGGTCTTGGCAACATCTACGTCTGCGAAGCGCTGCATCGCGCCCATATCTCGCCCTTGCGCGCGGCCAGAGCGCTTGTAACCGCGAGTGGAAAACCCTCCGCTGCGCTGGCGCGGTTGCCGACCGCGATAAAAAGCGTGTTGAAGGAAGCCTTGGAGGCCGGCGGCTCGTCGCTGCGCGACCATCGGCAGACGGACGGGTCGCTGGGCTATTTCCAGCACAGTTTCCGCGTCTATGACCGCGAAGGCGCCGCCTGTCCGACGCCGGGCTGCAAGGGGACGATCGCGCGCGTCGTTCAATCGGGACGCTCGACCTTCTATTGCCCGCGCTGCCAGAAGTGACGCCCTTGCGAGGCGGGCCGTGGCGAGCTTAAAAACGCTCATGTCCCAAATTCCAGCCGCGCCCGAGCCGACGCTCTCCGTCGCCGGCCTCTCGAAGAGCTACGATAATCGGCGGGTGGTCGGCCCGCTCGATTTCTCCCTCGACGCCGGCTCCGTGACGGGGCTGCTTGGCGGCAACGGCGCCGGAAAGACAACCACGATCGGCATGGTCATGGGGCTGATCGCCCCAACGACAGGCGTCATCCGCGTCTTCGGCCAGGACATGGCGCGTGAGCGCTACGGCGCGCTTGGCCGCATGAATTTCGAAAGCCCCTATGTCGACATGCCGCATCGTCTGACGGTGCGGCAGAATCTGCGCGTCTTCGGCCTGCTTTACGATGTCGACGATCTCGACGCCAAGATCGAACAACTGGCCGACGATCTCGCCCTTGGCGAGCTTCTCGACCGGCAGACGGGGCGATTGTCGGCCGGGCAGAAGACGCGCGTCGCCATCGCCAAGGCGCTGATCAATGATCCGCAGCTCCTGCTGCTCGACGAGCCGACGGCCTCGCTCGACCCCGACACGGCCGATTGGGTGCGCGCGCGCCTCGAAGCGCATCGGCGCACGCATAATTGCGCGATCCTGCTCGCCTCGCACAATATGAGCGAGGTCGAGCGCCTGTGCGACCGCGTGCTGATGCTGAAGGAAGGAACGCTCGTCGACGACGACTCGCCCGCCAATCTCCTCGCGCGCTACGGACGCGACACGCTCGAAGAAGTGTTTCTCGATGTCGCGCGCGGCCGCGTGAACGGAGCCGCGGCATGAGCTTTTCCTTCAAGCGCGTCGGCGCCATGGTGCTGCGCTACGCCTATCTCCTGCGCGCGTCCTGGACGCGCGTGCTCGACATCATCTATTGGCCGACGATCCAACTCCTCACCTGGGGATTTCTGCAAACCTATCTCGTGCGCGCCGGCGCGCTGGCGGCGCCGGGCGGCGCAGCGCAGGCCGCCGGCACGCTCATCGGCGCCATTCTCCTTTGGGACATTCTGCTGCGCGGCCAGCAGGGCTTCTGCTTCTCCTTCATCGAGGAGATGTGGTCGCGCAATTTGCCCAATATCCTCATGAGTCCGCTGCGGCCGACGGAATTCGTCTCCGCGCTCGTCGCGATGAGTCTCATTCGCCTCATCGTCGGCGTTGTGCCGGTGACGATCATGGCGATCATATTTTTCGGCTTCAATCTCTGGGCGCTTGGCCTCGCCTTCGCGGCCTTCTTCGTCGTGCTGATGCTCTTCGCCTGGAGCATCGGATTGCTTGTATCGGGCATTTTGCTGCGTTTCGGATTGGGCGCGGAGAATCTCGTCTGGTCGCTGATGTTCTTCGTGCAGCCGCTCGGCGCGGTCTATTATCCGGTGACGACGCTGCCCGTCTGGTTGCAGCCATTCTCATGGATGCTGCCGCCGACTTATGTGTTCGAAGGCCTGCGCGGCGTCCTGATCGATCATGTCGTCCGCTGGGATCTCTTGGCGCAGGGTCTTGCGATCGACGTTTTTCTCTTCACGCTCGCCGCCGCCGCTTTCGGACTGCTGCTGCAAAGCGCGCGGCGCGCCGGCACGCTTCTTCAGACGGGAGAATGACGATGGGCGCGACCCGCGCCGATGTAGCGCTTGCCGCGCGCGGTCTTTTCGAGAGCCGCGCCAAGGCGCGCGAGGCGATCGAAGCCGGCCTCGTGCGCGTCGACGGGCGGGTCATCAAGAAGCCCTCCGAGCCGATTGCGGCGGAAGCCGACATCGTCGCGCGCGCGCCCTACCCCTGGGTTTCGCGCGGCGGCGTCAAGCTCGCCCATGCGCTCGATATATTCGGCGTCGATCCGACGGGGCGCTTCTGCCTCGACATCGGCGCCTCGACCGGCGGCTTTACCGACGTATTGCTGGCGCGGGGCGCGCGCCATGTCGTCGCCGTCGACGTTGGCCACGGCCAGTTGCATGAGAGACTGCGCGCCGATGCGCGAGTCACGTCGCTCGAAGGTCAGGACGCGCGCGCGCTGACGCCAGCGCATCTCGCCGAAACGCCGAGCCTGATCGTCATCGACGCGAGTTTCATTTCGCTCATAGCGCTTCTGCCGCATGTCCTCCCTCTGGCCGCGCCACGCGTTGAGCTGATCGCGCTGATCAAGCCGCAATTCGAGGCCGGCCGCGTGGCGGTGAAAAAGGGGCTCGTGCGCGACGAAAAGGTTCACGCGCAAGTCTGCGAGCGCGTGCGAGCGGAAATCGAAGCCCTGGGCTGGCGCGTCGGGACCGTTATTCCCTCTCCGATCGAAGGCGGCGACGGCAACCGCGAGTTTCTCATTCACGCGATGCGACCTTGAGCGCACAGCGCCTCTTCATCGAACGGCTCGGCCATCGCGGCGAGGGCGTCGCCCGTTCTGGCGACAAGCTCGTCTTCGTCCCCTATGCGCTTCCCGGCGAGACCGTGGGCGTCGAGACGGACGGCGATCGCGCGCGACTGATCGCCATCATCGAAGCTTCGCCGCAGCGCATTGCGCCGATCTGTCCCTATTTCGGCGCATGCGGCGGCTGCGCCGTGCAGACGCTTGCTTGGGACGCTTATGCGGCGTGGAAGCGCGACCTTGTCGAAAACGCGCTGCGCAACGCCGGGCTTTCGCTCGACGTTGCGCCGCTTATCGACGCACATGGCGCCGGGCGTCGTCGCGTGACCTTTCATGCGCGCATGGACGACGGCAAAGCGCGCGTCGGCTTCATGGCGGCGCGCTCGCATAACATCGTCGAGATCGACGCCTGTCCGCTGCTCGTTCCCGAACTCGCCGGCGCGCTGACAGCGGCGCGCGCCTTCGCAAGCATTCTTGCGCCGCGCGGCAAACCTCTCGACATCGCCGTCACGGCGACGCTTCACGGCATGGACGCCGATCTTCGCGGCGCGGGTCCGCTCGCCGAACATGAGACAAGCGCGCTGATCGCAGCCGCCGCGGAACACGATCTCGCGCGCCTGACGAATCACGGCCAGCTTGTGACGTTGCGCCGCGACCCGCGGATCGCCATCGGCGCCGCGACGCTCACGCTGCCGCCCGGCGCCTTTCTGCAAGCGACGCAGCAGGGCGAGGAAACGATCGCTGCGCTTGTCTGCGAAGCGACAAAGGGCGCGCGCAACGTCGCCGATCTCTTCTGCGGCGTCGGCGCCTTCGCGCTTCGGCTCGCGCAGCGCGCGCGCGTTAGCGCCTATGATAGCGCCGTCGCCGCCATTGCGGCGATGGAAGCAGCGGCGCGTTCGACGCAAGGCCTGCGCACCGTTGAAGGCATAACGCGGGATCTCTTTTCTCGCCCGCTAAGCGCGCAAGAACTTGAGGCTTTCGACGCCGTCATCTTCGATCCGCCGCGGGTTGGCGCGGCGGCGCAAGCGGCGCAAATAGCGCGATCGAAAACGCCTATTGTCGTCGCCGTCTCCTGTAATGCACAAAGTTTCGCCCGAGACGCCGCAATTTTGCTCAATGGCGGCTATCGCGCGCGCGAAACAACGCCGATCGATCAGTTCCGCCATTCGGCGCATGTCGAGATTGTGGCGATCTTCGTCAAAGAAGGCGCCCGCGCCGGCGCAAAACGGCGTCTGCTCGGGTGATTTCTTAACATGCAGGTAAGTTTGCTGTGCCGAGAATGTCACACAGGGAGGAAGACACGATCGATTGGCTGACGCTTTCGCAAAGGACAGTTGCCGAGCCGCCAAATCAGGCATAGGATTTGCGAGATGGTCCAGCGTAGCCGGAAGTTCAATAACTTCCGTGATCTGGAAGGAGATCGCCATGATGAATGCGCTTATCGTCGCAACATTGTGTAGTGTCGTCCTCGCTAGCGCGCCAGTCGCCGCGCGCGCTTACGTCTACGCTCGCCGCAAAGATGATCGCAGCCGTCGTCGCTGAAGACTGCGCAACAAAAAGGGCGCATCTTACTGACTGTGACAGCCAATCGGTTTGACGCGCCTCTTCTGCTTTCTCGTCTCGCGGCGATTGTCGGCGAGACGGCCGTCGTAACGGATGCGACGGCGATGTCGGCCTATCTGGCCGAACCTCGCGACCTCTATCACGGCCGCGCTCTCTGCGTTTTAAAGCCAAGAAGCGCCAGCGAAGTCGCGCGAATTCTCGCGCTTTGCAACGAGACTGGAACCTTGGTGACGCCGCAAGGCGGCAACACTGGCCTCGTCGGCGGCCAGACGCCCGATGACAGCGGCGCCGGCGTCGTCCTATCGCTCGAAAGACTCAATCAGCTTCGCGCCGTCGACGCGGCCGCCGACGCGATGACGGTCGAGGCCGGCGTCACGCTGTTGCAAGTGCAGGAAGCGGCTCGTTCCGTCGACCGCTATTTTCCGCTTTCGCTCGCCTCGGAAGGCAGTTGCACCATCGGCGGCAATCTCGCGACCAACGCCGGCGGCGTGCATG
>CAZCJY010000172.1:0-5870 GCA_964498975.1 uncultured Methylocystis sp. | reverse complement strand
TCGAGCAGTCGCGCAAAGCGTCGCTCCGTCAGCCGGTCGGCCAAGCCAAAATCATGCTCGATCACGCTCATGTTCGCTCATCCTTTTCGCCAAGATGGAATGCAACGCCTTCATCGTGCGAAGAATGTTCCATTAAGGCCGCAGAAGAGATGTGATGGCTCACCTATTGCTAGACTAACTTTGGGTGCGCATTTCTGCAATGCGTTCGATTGAACGAGGGACGTGTCCAATGGACGAGCTCTTTGCAATATGCCAGACCGTCGAGATCGACGACGGTCAAGCGTCGGGCTTTGTGCTCATGCGGATCGAAGAAGATGGCGAGGCGAAGCCTTGGCCTATTTTGGTGACGCGTAAGGGCAATCAATTTTTTGGGTTTGAGAATGCTTGTCCGCACCAAGGCGAGCGCTTGGATGCGCGGCCGGGAGAGTTTCTCGACGAAGAAGGCAATTTCATCACCTGCGGGCGCCATCATGCGCAGTTTGATCTCGACACGGGCCATTGTTTCATTGGGCCCTGTCAGGGCAAGGCGCTCACGCCCGTCGCGCTCGTCATCGACGACGGCGACGTCTGTTTGACGGGCGTGAGCCTCGCCGAGGAGGACGGACTCGACTTCATCGAGCCGGATGAAGCGCCAGAGGTCATGATTACATCGGACTAGCGTCGGGGCTCAACAGGCTTCCCGAAAGTAGCGTCTTGGATATCAGCTCGTCACCTTTGTAATGAGTCGAGCCATAGGCAGGCGTCAATCGCGCCGGATGCTGGGATCGACCGCGGAAGCATTGGGGCTAGAGCGCTTCTCATGGGCAAGGCGGCGTGGATGCGGCGTGACTGAGCAAGGAAACAAGCATGACCGATATGGCGGAGTTGCAAACGCGTAAAAGGCCTCTCAATTTGGCGATCGTTCATGTCGACCCCGACGCCTTTGTCGCCAACTTCATGGGTTGGCTCGAGATCACGGCGTTTTTGACGGCGCAGCGCGCCGGCGAGATCGAGGTTCCTTCCGATGGGCTGACGCCAAAATTGAGTGCGCAGCAATTGTATGGCGATACGGTCAAGAATGTCGGCAATGACGCCATATTCGCATTTTGCATGACCGCGGCTCTCAAGGAAGACAAGAGCGCCGTGGATAAGGTCGACGCCGCTTTGACGGACAGCCTCGGTAAGGAATTTCCAGGAGCGAACGCGCTGTGGAATTTTCGAGCCAATGTTGAAGCGCCGGTTACGTTGGACGATTTCGTCGGTCAGTCTGGCAAGAAAATGCTACTGCGCCACATCTCTCCTCCTCCGCTGCGGGCGAAGGAAAATTGGAGCGCGGGATTGCGATTTTTTGAGAAAGCGCGCAAGTCCAATTTTGTCCATGAGATCATGTATCCTTTGGCGAAATGGCACCGCGAGCGTTGGACCGAAACCTTGGAGAAGGGCGTCGCCTTTCTCCATCACATAGAAGACAATGTCCCCGTCTTGCGCGAGGTGTTGGACGAACCGCGAAATGACGAGCCCTTTGTCGCGAATTTGCTGCTTAAGTTAGCTCCCGCCGTGGATATGGAGTTGAACGACGATATGCAGGGGTATCTTCGCTCATTGGCGCGCAGAGTCTGATCTGCAACCCTTAAGGCGCGGTCGAGCATAGGCGCGACATTTGGTTTAACTGCAGCGAATTTATCCGTTCAGCAGGGGCTTTCCGCCGCGGCGCTCCGGCGAAATGGTCGACGCCCTTGGCGTCGACGCCCATGAGTCTCGGCTCGTAGTCATATCGATGGGAGTATGATCTCGAGCGATCATGCCGCTGATGCGCGTTTAGTCCATGGGTGGGCCCATATCGTCTCCCCCGCTCTTTTTCTTCTTCTTCTCTGTTTTAGCCTGGGCATAGGCGCCGGCGTTCTTCAGCGCGATGGGCGCCTGCCCCTCGACATATTGAGAAATCCAAAACAGCGTGCGTTCACGGGCGATCCGCGCGGCTTCCGCGTCGAAACTCTTCGTTTCGTCGCAATTGAAACCATGTCCTGCATTGGGATATGAAAACGCGCTGACATCCGGCCGGTCGGCTCTGAACTGCACGATTTCCTCAATTGAAATGAGCGGATCACTCTCGGCGAAATGGAGTAGAGTTGGTATCTTCCTCTTCTCCATGCGATCCTGGGAAATGCCAGGGCCATAATATCCGATCGCGCAGGCGACGTCGTGCAGTCGATTTGCCGAGAGATAGGCGAGGTATCCGCCCCAGCTATATCCGACGATCGCGACTTTTCCTGCGTCTTTCACCGCATCTACCGCCGCCTGAATGTCTTCCAGAGCAAGCGGGACAGGGACGGCGCTCGCGAGCTTCTCGCCTTCGGAGACGCCGCTCTCATCATAGCCGAGCGCAACGCCGCGCTTCTCTCGATCAAAGAGCGATGGCGCAATGGCGACATAGCCATTTGCGGCATAGCCATCCACTTCCTTCTGAATATGCACATTTACGCCGGTAAAATCTTGCAGCACCACCACCGCGCCCTTCGGCGCCTCTTGCGGGTTTGCGCGATAAGCGGAAAAGCTATGTCCGTCGCCGGAAGTGATCTCGATCATGGCAGCCTCGTTCGAAATTCAGGACGTGTAAATCCGCCTTGAGCGCATTGGCGGAAACATGACACGCGCTGGGTTGCATGAGGACATGGAGCGAAATCTGTGCCTGTGGCGACTCGATAGGCCTTTGACGGCGATGAGGCTCGTCTCGAATGCGATCCGTTAGGTTTGGTCGCCATTGCACCCTACCGCCCACGAAGAACGATCGACGTATTTGTCGTTCAGGCGTTCAACGCGCTCGAAGGCGATGAAGGGCAAAATTTGAATATGAGTTGCGGCTTTCAATAGCCAACAAATCCGAGCTCCAATTTGGCTTCCTCCGTCATCATGCTTTGGTCCCATGGCGGATCGAACACAAGATTGACCTTGACGCTCTCAACGCTTTCAATCGCGTCGATCGCTTTGTGAGCCATGTTGAGCATTTCACCTGCGACCGGACAGCCTGGCGCCGTCAATGTCATGTCGACGTCAACATGCCGTCTGTCGACAATGTCTATCCTGTAGATAAGACCAAGATCATAAATGTTAACGGGGATTTCCGGATCGAACACTGTCCGAAGCGCGGCGACGACGGCTTCGTATATGGCCTTCGCCTCGGGCGATGCAGAGCATTCGTAGCCAGACCCAAGGCCCGGGTCGTCGCGCTTTATGATCGAGGACTCTTGTTCCATCTCAAATTTCCATTCTGGCGGCAGATGGATAGGCAACCCGCCGCGGGCGAGACAAGGGACGCGTGGGCCTATTGGCGTCGCTGTTCGGCGGCATAGCTGCGCCGCATCTTCGCCTTACATGTCCAGCGCCGTTTCCCAAGTTCCACAGGACGTATGCAAAGGGCGTGAGCAAAGATGGCGCCATATAAATTAGGCGGTGTTGGACTAGAATTTGCTTTTCTTGATCTTAACTTTCGTCCTCCGACGACGGTTGTTTTCCGATTGCTCGAGCGCATATTCGGGCGCGATGCGGATTGTCATAGAGGCTTGGTGCAAAATGACGGATGTGCAGACCGACGATACCGAAGAGTTTGTGTTGCCGCAGTTGTACAAACGGCACGTTTTCGCTTGTTTCACCCAACGACCGCCCAGCCATCCGCGTGGCAGCTGCGGCGCTGCTGGCGCACAGCCCTTGTGGGATCGACTTGGCAAGTTGATCGAAACTGACGGATCAAACGAAATTGGCTTCACGGCTGCCGGCTGCATGGGCTTTTGTTCTGCGGGACCCTTGATGGTCGTTTACCCGGAAGGCGTTTGGTATCGTCCCACGACGCCCGAAGACGTCGACGATATTTACGCTTCCCACCTGAAGGGAGGGAAACGCGTGGACCGTCTCGTCATGGTTCTCACGCGTTAATATGGGCGCATAACGGAAATACGCCGCGACGAGCGCCGCTCATTCCCGCCAACGTCATTCAGCAGGCGCGCTGATACAGGCTGCGAGCGCGGCGCGCGCATCCGCGCGGATGCGGGCGACCATTGATTTGAAGCCATTGGACCGTTGTGGAGTCAGATGCTCGCGCAGTCCGAGGCGCTCAAAAAGAGCCACCGGGTCCGCTTGCAGAACATCCGCTGCGCTTTTCCCCGAGCAGAACGCGAGGAGGATCGCGACCAGGCCGCGAACGATATGCGCGTCGCTGTCGCCCAATATCGCCAGTGAAGGCGTCGAGTCCCCGAAATTTTGCGGCGTCGTCCAGAGCCAGACTTGACTGGCGCAGCCATGGACTTTGTTTTGATCTGTTCGCAGCTCTTCGGGAAACGGTTCGAGCGCGCGGCCGAGTTCGATGACATAGCGATATCGGTCGTCCCAGTCATCGAGGAGAGAAAAATTGGCTATGATGTCGTCGATCGTGGTCATTCATTCAGATTCCGCGGGTTGACTTTCCGCGACGCGATGCAGCGGCGAAGCGGCGTTTATGCTGCTACTGCGCATATGCGCGCGCAAGATGGCGAGGCATTCCAGCGTCGAAGCGAGGTCAAGCGCCGAAAACCCGTCCAGCGTTAGAGGCGTCGGATCGGCTCCAAGGCGGAGCAATTTTTCCACCGCGGCGCCCTTTCCGGCGGACGCCGCATATATGAGGGCGGTCGCCCCGTCCTGGTTGCGATTGTTAATGTTGGCACCCGCGGATACCAGCAATTCGATCGTGTCGAGACACCCGCCTGCGCACGCCAGCCATATGGCGTTGTTGCCGTCGCCATTCACCGCGTTCAGCTCCGCGCCAGACGCAATTAATTTTCGCAAGATGGCGATGTTTCCCTGAGCGCTTGCTCTCATGAGCGGCGTTACGCCGTTGGCGCCGGAGCAATTGACGCCGCCGACAGGAAAGCAATTATCGAGCAGCCATCGCTCCAATTCCGAGGTCAAGGTTTTTACTCCGGGCAGATTTTAACGGTCCAACTTCTCGGCGGTCTAGCGGTCGAAAGGCCCTTCCCTTGTGTCGGAACTCTAAAGCAGCCCCAATTGAACGAGCGGCTTGGCGCCTCCCCGCCCCAGCACGGTGTCGACCTTTTGTCTGACATTCTCGATTTTGAGCGGCTTGACGAGCGCCCCATGAGCGCCAGCCTTCATGCCTTCAACCGCGAGCCCTTCATCGGACGCGTCGCACACAATCAGAATCCTGACGCCATCAAAACGATCGGCAAATTCTCCAAGGACGCCAAGGCCTCCCTTCTTGAGAAAGGACGCGCCCAGAAGAACGACGTCCGGCTTTAGCCAGTCGACCCCCTTCGCGAAGGCTTCTTCCGGCGTCGCAATCTCATGGGTTTCAATTTCATCATGCAGCATGAATTGAAGCGCGGCGCGTACGACGTCATCCTCATCAACGACGAAGACCCGTCTTTGATCGACTGCCTTTGCTGTTTCGACGCCAATCTGCATGCCGCCTCCTATCTATGTTAGTTGCAACAATTGAGAAAAGTTCATGAGCAAACTTCATTCCATACGCCGTGGTCGCCCCGAAAAAATAGGCGTGCAATCAAATAGAGAGAGGACAGAAAATCCATGTTGTGTTCCCAACAAATGTTGATCTCTGTCGGCTTTGTCACATGAGAAGTCGTCTACGCAAAAAGGGCTCCGGTCACTTTTTATATTGTAATTCAGTTATCTACGTCGCGAGAAGCGATTGGTACATGGCTTGCTTTATAGCTGCATGCGAGTGAGGGCTGAGCGCACGCAGACGCGAAGACGAGCGATGTGTTCCTTCCCATAGCCCGCGACCAGTTTCTATCGAACGAGAACCTGCTTGGCTCGCGCGGCAAGAACTGTGCGCGCGGCCAGACTTTGAAGGGATTCAGAGGAGAACACCATGTCGTCACTAC
>CAZCJY010000171.1:0-5954 GCA_964498975.1 uncultured Methylocystis sp. | reverse complement strand
GAGTCAGAAAATTCGCGCCAAGGGAATCCCGCGTGAGTCAGCCCGCATAGCCGTTGGTATAAGTTATTGAAATATATAGAATGCCAACCTGACTGAAAATCGCAGTGTCGGTGGTTCGATTCCGCCCCTGGGCACCAGAATAATTTAATAAAATCAACAAGTTATTTCGTCATACCGTCCCGCGAATTGGCCGCTCTCTTTGGCGAGTTTTCCAAATTCCTGCGGAAAACTAAATCCTAAGTTATTGGCCGGGCAAGTCATACGATGCGACGAAGCATCGCTTGCTCTTGCCGCATGATCTGGACACAAAGCGAGCGGCCTTGTTTTGGGTGATCGCAAGCCGGCTGATCACGGAAATGACGCGCATGCGTATGGCTGTCGGCGCATTCACCTTTTGCTTCGTCGCGAAGGCTGAAAGGTCATGGTGAAGCACGAGTGGCGGCTCTACTGCGAGATGGCTCTGCAATTATGCAACAAATCACCGAAGCGATGCGCGCAAGCGAAGTTGCGGGAAGGACGCAGCGCGACGCGGCCGCGCGAGGTCTGGGCGATGGATTTTATCCATGACCAACTCTTCGGCGCACGCAAGATCCGTTGCCTCACCGTCGTTGACATTTGCTCTCGGTTGTCGCCGGTAGTCGACGTTCGGCGCATTGTGACGCTTCTTGCCTATCTCAAATCCCCGTCAAGGCTCAAAAACCTTACCTCACGGCAGACCACCTTTCGGCGCGCAGGCCAGTAGTGTAAAAGTTTTTCGATGAATTCCTTCGTGTCGGGGGATACCGAGTTGCGCCATCAATCGTATCTCGCGTCGTCGGCACTGTCGCATCAAGCGCGAACCCAGCTCCTAAGTCGAGCTGCGTTGAGGAGAAGCCCGCGAAGCGCGTTGTTCAGAGCGATCGTTCTTGCCAGCTTGGTTGTGCTGCCTGGCGACTTCGCTCTTGCGCATCACCCGGCGTCGAATCCGACCGGCCATAAGGAAGAGCCTGTGACGCTCGTCCCGGAAGCCGATCAGCCATCGATTACCTCAACCATTCCGGCGCTGCGTGATTTCAAGAAGGGCCTGCTGGATCGCGGCGTGAACTTCCAACTGAGTTATATTCAAGACACCTTTGGAAATCCCCTAGGAGGGGTCAAGCAAGGCGCCAATTACGGAAGCGTGCTCTACATGGCGGTCGACGCCGACCTTGCAAAAATTGCGGGACTGGAAGGCGCGAGTTTCCGCGTCAATGCTTATCAAATCCAAGGCCGTAGCCTTTCAGAACACAATATTTTCAATTATTCGACGATCAGCGGTTTCGCGGCGAGGCCAACGACGCGGCTTTTCGAGCTCTGGATCGAACAGAAGCTTTTCAACGACTTGGCATCGCTCCGTATCGGTCAATTAACGGCCGACAACCAATTCTTCATCAGCGAATTCAGCAATAATCTATTTGTTAACGTTACATACGGCTGGCCGAATTTATTCATACAGGACCTTCCAGGCGGTGGCGGACCGAACTATCCGCTGGCTACACCTGGCGCTCGTCTCAAAGTGACTCCAGTCGATCAGATCACGCTCCTCGCTGCAATCTTCAACGGCGACCCTGCTGGGACGGGATTCACAGGTTTAGAGGAAAGCAAAGACCCAGCAGGCACGAATTTCCGGCTCAGGGATCCGGCGTTTTTCATCAGCGAAGCCCAATTCAGGTATAATCAAAAAGCGGATTCAGCAGGCCTTGCTGGAACGATTAAAATCGGCGGATGGCGCCACTTCGGCAAATTTAACGATGATCGCTCTGGCACGGACGGTAGATCGCTCGCTGATCCATTGAGCAATGGTCAGCCGCTCATCTATCGCGGCAATTTTGGTGTCTATGGTGTAATCAATCAGATGCTTTGGCGCGTACCAGGCGAAGATCTAAAAAAAGGGATTGGCGCATTTGCGCGCTTCGCTGCAAGCCCCTCTGACCGCAATCTGATGAACTTTTATGCCGAGGCCGGAGTCAGTTTCAAGGGGATATGGAAGCAGCGGCCGTACGATACATTTGGATGCGCCGCCGCTTATTCACAGCTTTCTCCATCGATCAGCGCCCTTGATAGGGATACGGCTTTTTATGCGGGCGAAGCCTTGCCGATCCGCGCCTATGAACTCGCCCTCGAAGTTACCTATCAAGCGCAGATCGATCCCAGCTGGATCATTCAGCCCGATTTCCAATACATCTTTCGCCCGGGTGGTGGCGTGATCAATCCAGTCAACCCCGCTGTGGGGCGGATTCCCGACGCCGCGGTTTTTGGGCTGCGCACATCGATCAGTTTTTGAGTTCATTGTCTGGTTCACCCTAGCGGGCTCTGCCTCGCGTGAGGATCTCTTGAGGAGGTGACCATGATGCTGTCACGTCGATCTGCCCTGCTCTCCGCTTTCGCTGCCTGTGTGACGTTACCCCATCGCTCTTGGGCGCAGCCAGCCTCCGTGGCCGCTGGGAAAGAAGCAGCGCCGGTTACAATTCTCCGAGTCCAACGGCGCAATATTGAAGTGAACGGAAAATCGGCGTCGGTACTCGGTATTCGGCAGCCGGATGGCACACCGGGCCTTATCACTGAAGTGGGAAAGCGGTTTCGTGTTCGCGTCGACAA
Organism: uncultured Methylocystis sp.; assembly: GCA_964498975.1. Lineage (GTDB taxonomy): Bacteria > Pseudomonadota > Alphaproteobacteria > Rhizobiales > Beijerinckiaceae > Methylocystis. Next base: position 3,338 of record CAZCJY010000171.1, on the reverse strand, counting down.
CGAACTCGATGTGCCGACTCTCATCCATTGGCATGGCTTGACGCCTCCCTGGCAACAGGACGGTGTTCCTGGCGTCTCAGGGTCGCCGATCCCGCCAGGCGCCAGCGCCGAATACGACTTCCCGCTGCGCTTCGGTGGCACGTTCTGGATGCATTCGCACCAGGGCCTGCAAGAACAATTACTCCTCGCGGCCCCGCTTATCATTCGCGACGGGCGCGACTCGGCGGGGCAGCAGGAAGTGGTGGTCACACTGGCCGATTTCAGCTTCACCCCGCCCGAGGAGATCTACGAGCGATTGCAGAAACGAAGCCGAATGGTGGGTGTGACACCGGCCACGCCTGGCACGGACTCACCTCCAGCCAAGACTAGGTCTGAGAAGCGAATGATGGCCGGAATGGCCAAGGGGGGCGCATCAGCCGGACCTGATTTGAACGATGTGAAATACGACGCCTTTCTGGCTAACGACCGCACGCTCGCCGACCCTGACACGATCCGGGTGGAGCCCGGCGAGCCAATTCTACTGCGCGTCATCAACAGCTCAGCGATGAGTGCGTATCACATTGATCTTGGCGCTCTCCGCGGCACGCTTATCGCGGTTGACGGGTTCAGGGTCCACCCAGTTGCGGGACGGCGCTTTCCGATCGCCGTCGCTCAGCGCCTTGACATCCGCATCGCAATTCCCAAAGCGCCAGCGTCACATCCCGTGCTCGCGATCTTAGAAGGCGAGCGTCGGCAAACTGGCGTGATCCTTGTTGCGGGACACTCGCCGGTGACCCGCGTTCCAGAAGTCGCGCCGATGCCATCGCCCGCGCTCACCCTCGATTTAGAGCGGCGGCTGCACGCTACAGAGCCGCTTGCCAAGCGCAAGCCCGACCGGATTCATCAAGTCGACCTGACCGGCAACATGAACGGCTATGTTTGGTCGATCAACGGTGTCGCTTGGAACAAGGACGTGCCGCCGTTACCCGTCGCAAAGGGGGAGCGCGTCGAGCTAGTGCTCGAGAATAAGACGCTCATGCCGCACCCGATGCATCTCCACGGACACGAGTTCCAAGTGGTGGAGATCGACGGCAAGCGCTTTTCTGGCGCAGTGCGCGATACCGTTCTGGTGACGCCTGGAAGGCGCGTTGTTATTGCATTCGATGCGAATAATCCCGGCTGGTGGGCTCTCCACTGTCATCTCGTTTACCACCTCGAGGCCGGCATGTTCACCACTTTGCGCTACATTTGAAATACGATACTCGCCCGCCACCACCGATCGCATCGAAGGGCTCAAACGCGTCGTCTCGGCGACCGGGAGCACATGCGATTCCTCACGAATCGATGGAAGGCGCCTGAAAAGCATGCTCGGAGTTAGCCGCGCCCCTCTCCCGGGACATGATTCAATGGCTATGACCTACGACGCCATCGTCATCGGAGCAGGACAGAATGGCCTGACCTGCGCCTGCTATCTTGCCAGGGCGGGGCTCTCGGTGCTGGTTCTGGAGCAATACTGCGCCATCGGCGGCATGACCATTTCCGAAGAGCTCACCCTGCCCGGGTTCCAGTCGGATGTCCATGCCACCGGTTACCAGCTCGCAAATATTTCTCCGGTTCCGGCTGAGCTCGATTTGGCCGCGCATGGGGTCGAGCTGATAGAGCCGGAGCGAGTCTACGCACATGCCTTTCCCGATGGTCGCGCCATCGTGGTCGAGCGCGATTTGGACCGCACCATCGCGGCGCTCGAACCCTGGTCGCGGCGCGACGCCGTCGCCTGTCGTGATCTTTTCGAGCGCTTCGGCCGTGAGCAGGCGAACCTCGTGCAGGGGATGTTCAGTACACCGCCCGGCTTCGCCGCGACCGCCCAGATGCTTGCTTCGACGCCAGGCGGGATGGCGCGAGAACGCTTTTCCTTGCAAAGCGTGCGCTCCTGGGCGAACGAAACCTTCGAAACCGAAGCGGTGCGCAGCCTCTTTGGCGCATTCGGTCTCTTCGTCGGTTCGGCTCCAGACGATGCCGGCGGCGCGGAAATCGCCTGGCTCTTTGGGGCATTGTTGCAGCAGACCGGCAACAACCTGGTGCGCGGCGGCATGCATCAGGTCTCCCTCGCGCTGGAGAGGGTGCTAGCCGAGCATGGCGGCGAGATTCGCACCAGCGCGACCGTCGATCGGATTCTGGTCGACGATCATCGCGCCAGCGGCGTTCAGCTCGCCACTGGTGAAAAGATCCGAGCGAGACAGGTCGTGGTATCTTGTACCGACCCGGGTCAGCTGGTGCACCGCTTCCTGGGCGCCGAGGTGGTAGGCAAAGAGATTGCCGAGGCGATGGCCACCTACGAATGGGGCGATGCGACCATGGTCATGTATGTGGCGCTTGATCGACCGGTTGAATACGCCGCTGGCCCCGAGTTGCGGCAGGCTGCGCATGTCCATCTCAGCCCGCCGTCGATCGGCGCAATGGCCGAGGCGGCCAATCAATGCCGCGCCGGACAACTTCCTAATGCTCCGCTGGTTGTCGCCTGGAACGAATCGACCATCGATCCGAGTCGCGCGCCGGAGGGAAAGGCCCTCATGAAGTTCGTCGTGCTCGGGGCGCCCTGGAAGATCTCCGACGATGCAACTGGCAAAGTTTCTGCCCGCGACTGGGACGCGGCGAAGCAGCCCTATGCCGCACATCTACTCGAAGCGATCGAGCGCGACTATCTCCCCGGGCTGCGCCGGCAGATCCTGAGATGCACGGCGCATTCGCCGGTTGATCTGCATCGTAAGCTACGCAGCGCCGTCCGGGGCACGATCAGCCACGGTGCCATGCTCCCTTACCAGAAAGGCTCGATGCGTCCCGCGCCCGGCCTGGGGCAATACCGCACGCCGGTTCCGAACGTCTATCTTGGCGACTCCGGTTGCCATCCTGGCGCCGGCGTTTCCATGGCGCCCGGCCACAATGCCGCGAAGACGATCCTCTCCGACCTACGCCTTGGTTAATCGTGAGAAAGCAAGGTGGAAGGGCGTGCTGGTTTTCCATTTTGGCAGTATCTCACTGATCCAAATGAGGCGGTTTTCCAAAAGCGAGTCCGCCTAACTATTTGATATTGATTAGAATACCTGGCGACTGAAAATCGCAGTGTCGGTGTGTCCAAAAGATGCTTGCGAATTCCACCCTCGTTCCGAGGTCTGAGCGGAGGCCGGGGAATAACGTAAGCGTGATCGGATGACCGCCTACCGCACTGCATCTGGAGTTGGTTAGGTGTCCACCATCGAAGAGGTGGACACCAGATGGCGGCGGCGAAGGACGGTGTTGGCGGGACGCGGCGGACGTGGAGCCTTGATGAGCGTCAGCGGATTGTCGCTGAAGCTTTGGCG
>CAZCJY010000170.1:1604-6056 GCA_964498975.1 uncultured Methylocystis sp. | reverse complement strand
CAGCAGCGAGAACAGGCAGCCCGCGACCGCAAGGAACACGGCGAGTCCGACCTTGGCGGCCGCCGGCGGCGCAACCCCGCCGGCGCGCGGATATTGGGCGACCTCGCCCTCCTCCAGCCAAGGCGATTGCATGACGCCCTGACGCACGAGCCATAAAACCGCGACCGATGCGATGAAGATAAAGAAGAGTCCCATTACGCTCATGGCGAATGCTCTCCCTTCATCGGCGGCGCGTTCTGCGGCAGGTAATCCTCCGGCGCGCCGGGAACGCTATAGGCATAGGCCCAGCGATAAACGATCGGCAGCTCCTTGCCCCAATTGCCGTGTCCCGGCGGTGTCTCCGGCGTCTGCCATTCGAGCGAGGCGGCTCGCCAGGGGTTGCCGCCGGCGGCCGCGCCATGCTTGAGGCTCTTGAACAGATTGTAGAAGAAAATCGCCTGGGCGAAACCGACGATCAACGCCGTCACGGTAATGACAATGTTGAGCGTCGCCGCCGACTCCGGGACGAAAGCGGTCTGGCCCATCTCGTAAAAGCGCCGGGGCATGCCCAGCACGCCAAGATAATGCATCGGGAAGAAGACGGCGTATGCGCCCAGGAATGTGATCCAGAAGTGAATCTTGCCGAGCCGCTCGTCCATCATGCGGCCGGTGATCTTCGGATACCAGTGATAGATCGCGCCGAAGATGACGAGCACCGGGGCAATACCCATGACCATGTGGAAATGGGCGACTACGAACAGCGTCGCCGACAATGGCACGTCGACGATGACATTGCCGAGATAGAGGCCGGTGATGCCGCCATTCACGAAGGTGACGAGAAAGCCAAGCGCGAACAGCATCGGCGTCGTGAAGTGGATGTCGGCGTGCCAGAGCGTCAGCACCCAGTTGTATACCTTCAAGGCCGTGGGCACCGCGATCGCGAGCGTCGTCACCGCGAAGAAGAAGCCGAACCACGGGTCCATGCCGCTGACGTACATGTGGTGGCCCCAAACCACCATGCTGAGCACGCCGATGGCGATGATCGCCCAGACCATCATTTTGTAGCCGAAAATATTCTTGCGCGCGTGGACGCTGATGAGATCGGACACGACGCCGAAGGCGGGCAGCGCGACGATATAGACTTCCGGATGGCCGAAGAACCAGAACAAGTGCTGGAACAGGATCGGGCTGCCGCCGACATAGTCCTTATGCTCGCCCATTTCGACCATGGCCGGCATGAAGAAGCTGGTGTGCAGCGTACGGTCGAGGAGCAGCATGACGCCGGCGACGAACAGGCCCGGAAAGGCCAGGAGCGCCATCACCGCGGCGGCGAAGATGCCCCAGACGGTGAGCGGCATGCGCATCAGCGTCATGCCGCGGGTGCGGGCTTGCAGCACCGTCACGATATAGTTGAGGCCGCCCATGGTGAAGCCGACGATGAAGAGGACGAGCGACACGAGCATCAGGATGATGCCCCATTCGTGACCCGGCGTGCCGGAAAGAATCGACTGCGGCGGATAGAGGGTCCAGCCGGCGCCTGTCGGTCCGCCCGGCACGAAATAGCTCGCGGCGAGAACGAGGGTCGCAAGCAGATAGACCCAATAGCTGAGCATGTTGACGTAAGGGAAAACCATGTCCCTCGCGCCGACCATCAGCGGAATGAGGTAATTACCGAAACCGCCGAGGAAAATGGCGGTGAGCATGTACACCACCATGATCATGCCGTGCATGGTCACCGACTGATAATAGACATTGGCGTCGATGAAGGGGATGGCGCCGGGAAACGCCAGTTGCAGGCGGATCACCCAGGACAGCACGAGCGCCAGAAGGCCGATCGTGATGGCGGTGCCGGCGTATTGAATGGCGATGACCTTCGCGTCCTGGCAGAAGACGTATTTCGTCCAGAAGCTATGGGCGTGATAAAGCTCCATCTCCTCAACTTCGGCCGGCGGCGGCGCGACGTTCTCCGGGATACTGGCGTCGGTCATCGAACAATTCCCCCTTCGCCCTCGTTACGGGCGGATTTTACTCGAAAGCGCCGCTGGAGCCGAGCGCGGTCCTGGGCGGTGAAGTCTGCGAGATCAGGAACGGGAGCTCCGCCTCCGTTCACTGATCGGTCTTCTTTTCGTCGCCCGCGCCAGATTCAGTCTTGCCGGCGTCGGCCTTTCCTTCCCCGGTCTTGTCGGCGTCTTTCTTCTCCGCTTCGGCCTTGTCCGATTCAGGCTTGTCCGATTCAGGCTTGGCCGCCTCAGGCGTCGCGGCGTCAGGCTTAGCGGCGTCAGGCTTAGCGGCGGCCTCGGGCTTGTCGGCCTCTTTCTTCTCTGCTTCGGCCTTCTCCGCTTTGGGCTTCTCCGCCAGGGGCTTGGCCAGCTCACTTTTTGAGGCGTCCGGCGTCACCGCGTCAGCCTTGCCGGGCTCGGCCTTGCCGGCGTCGGGCTTCTCGGGCTCGGCTTTGGCCGGTTCGGCCGCCTTGCCCTCGTCGGTCTTCTTGCGCTCGTCGGTCTTGCGGGTTCCGCCGAAGGTCTGCTGCTGCCCGAGCCAAGCCGCATAGGCGGCTTCCGACTCGATGATCATCTTGCCGCGCATTTGCGGATGCCCCGTGCCGCAGAACGCGGCGCAGAGGATTTCATATTCACCGATCTTCGTTGGCGTGAACCAAAAATATGTGACGATGCCTGGCACGAGATCCATTTTCGCGCGGATTTCCGGCACGTAGAAATCATGCAGCACGTCGATCGAACGCAGCAAGACCTTGACGGGCTTCCCAAGCGGCAGATGCAGATCGCCGCTCGTAATCAGCAAATCGTCTTGCCCCTTGGGGTCGGCCGGGCTTATGCCCAGAGAATTGCTCGAATCGATGTAGCGGACGTCGCTCGATCCCAACTGATTGTCCGCGCCCGGCAGGCGATAGCTCCAGTTCCACTGCACGCCGATCGCTTCGATTTCCATCGCATCCTTCGGCACGGTGATGAACTGCCCCCAAACGAGGAGGCCCGGCGCAAGCAGAATGACCACGGCGATCGTCGTGATGACTGCGAGCCAGCCTTCGAGTTTCTGGTTTTCCGGCTCATAGGCGGCGCGCCGTCCCGGCACATGACGGAAGCGGTAAAGGCAATAGGCCATGAACAAGACGACCGCGACGAAGCCCGCGCCGGTGATCCAGAAAGTCAGCGCCATCGTGTCGTCGATGAAGCCCCAATTCGATGCGATCGGCGTCGCGCGCCAGGGGCTGAGAAAGTGAAACAGAAGCGAACCGGCCACTACGAGGACCATGACGATGGCAATGATCATGCGCGCTTTGTCCCCGCCGCTAGCTGCGTTGAATTCGCCGAACGCGCCCTATATAGACCGGCCGACGGTTGCGCGTCAAAGTGTCGCGGCTTGGCTGGGTCATCCTTCGAAATCCGCCTGAAAATTCGGCGCCATGCCGGCGCGAACGAGTCGCGAAAAAGCCCGCGCGGAACAAACCGCGCGGGCGGAAAGAATTTTCGAGCTTAAAAGCTTACTTCTTCGGCCCCGCCGCGCCGGCGGCGCCCTTTTGCGCCTCGAGCTTCTTGCGCTCTTCCTCGGCTTTCTTCTGCAGTTCTTCCTGCAGCTTCTTCTGCTGCTCCTCAAGCACCTTCGGGTCGATCGCAGGACCGTCGAAGGCCTTCCCGAAATTGGCGAGCGGCAAATAGAAGGTCACCTCGGCGTTCGCCTGGTTCTTGACGATGACCGTCATTTTTTCGGCCTTCTTCATGCCGTCGACGACGGCCTTTTTGACCTTGGCCTCGGCGAAGCACCCGTTGGGGAAGCAGATTTCAAACGCGCCGGTCTCCATCGCGCCCTTGTCGATGGCGAAGCGGAAGCCCGGCTTCAGCATCAGGCCCGGCGGCAGCAGCAGGCGGATGATCTTCTGATCGTCGGTCTTGGGATCGTAAACGGCGAGCGCGAGCAGCGGCTGCGGCGCCTCGCCCTCCTTGCCCGAAACGCCAAAGTCGCGCGTGGTGTAGCAGATTTCTTTCTTCGTCTGCGGATCGGCCCCGCAAACCTTCGTCCAGTCCGGCTGCACGGCGATCAGTTCGGCCGCGATCGGACCCTGCGGCTGCTGCGGCTGCTGCGGCGCGCCGACCGCCGGCGCCTGCTGGGCCCATGCGCCGCCGCCCATGAACAGCAGCGCTCCCGCAAGGGCGATCGCGCAAGAGCGCGGGAAATGGATCGACATCGGAAGTTCCTTTCGACTGTCAGCTGGCCGGCGTCCGGCTCCGGAATAAGTTTCAAGGTCGCGTCATCGCGGGAGGCCGCCTTCGCGCCCAGCGCCGTGGAACCCCTGATCAGCCCGCGTTCCCGCGCGACCGCGAGACGCCGACGAGGCGACGGCAAAGCTCATTACATGGTCGCCGCGGCAAATTCCAGCCGCCCCCGCTCTTGGCGGCCCTCAACGAGTGCTTTTCACGGAAAAAATCGAAAAATAGCCGGGTTTGCGGCGGCGGG
>CAZCJY010000170.1:0-1594 GCA_964498975.1 uncultured Methylocystis sp. | reverse complement strand
GTCGCTCAACGGTCGATCGTTGGATATGGTCGCCCAATGGCGATTCACTCGATTCGCGCCCTACGCCGCGCTCCCCGGAGCGGCGCGAGAGAGCGCCGGCTTGCCCGCTGGGCGTGTGGCTTGACCTTAGCACTCGTTTTGGTCGCAGTGGGCGGGGTGACGGAAGCGGCGCCCCCTTCCGGCGACGCCTTGCGGCAGACGCCGAGCCACGGGATCGCCATGCATGGCGCGCCCGCCCTGCCTCCCGGCTTCGATCATTTCCCTTACGCCGAACCGGGCGCGAGAAAGGGCGGACGGCTTCGCGTCGGCCTCGCGGGCACCTTCGACAGCCTCAATCCGTTCAACCTTAAATCGGGGACGGCCGCGCAGGGCCTCGTCGGCAATGTCTTTCAGAGCCTGATGGCGCGCTCGCAGGACGAGCCTTTCACGCTTTATGGCCTCGTCGCGCAATCGATCGACGTCGACCCCGCGCGGTCGCATGTGACCTTCCGCCTCGATCCGCGCGCGCGCTTCTCCGATGGCAGGCCGATCACCGCCGATGACGTGCTTTTCTCCTTGGACCTGCTGAAGACGAAGGGACGGCCGCAGCAGCGTATCGCCTATAGCCTCGTCAAATCCGTCGACGCGCCGGACGCCCACACAGTGCGTTTCGACCTGACAGGCGTCGGCGACCGCGAATTGCCGCTCATCCTCGCCATCATGCCGGTATTGCCCAAGCACGCGACCGACATCGAGCGATTCAGCGACGCGACGCTGGCGAGACCCATTGGCTCCGGGCCGTATGTGATCGAAGACGCCAAGCCCGGCGCGCGCCTCTTCTTGAGACGCGATCCGAATTATTGGGGCGCCGATCTGCCGAGCCAGCGCGGCTTTTACAATTTCGACGAGATCGACATTCAATATTTTCGTGACGGCAATTCCCTTTTCGAGGCTTTCAAGGCCGGCCTTCTCGACTATCGCGACGAGACGAGCACCACGCGCTGGGCGACCGGATATGATTTCCCCGCGCTCAACGAAGGGCGCGTCGTCAAGGAGACATTGAAGAACGACAATCCCAAAGGGATGGAGGGCTTCGTCTTCAACACGCGCAGGCCCCTGTTCCAGGACATCCGCCTGCGCGAAGCGCTCGGCATGATGTTCGACTTCGAATGGGTCAACGCCAATCTTTATTCCGGCCTCTACACGCGCACAAAGAGCTTCTTTGACGAGTCAGAATTGTCTTCAACGGGACGACCGGCTTCGAGCGCGGAGCGCGCCTTGCTGGCGCCCTTTCCCGGCGCGGTGCGCGAAGACATTTTGGAGGGCCGCTGGCGACCGCCGGTTAACGACGGCACCGGGCGCGACCGCGAAATGGCGAAGCGCTCGCTCGCTCTGCTTGAGAGCGCCGGCTACCGCGTCGAAAATAACGCTTTGCGGAAGGACGGAGAGCCGGTCTCTTTCGAAATCATGGTCAAGGACCGTAATCAGGAGCGCCTAGCGCTCAACTACGCCTCCTCGCTTCAGCGTATCGGCGTGGACGCGCGCGTGCGTCTCGTCGACGAGGTGCAATATCAGCGCCGGCGCCAGAAATTCGACTTCGACATGATGATCGGAC
>CAZCJY010000169.1:0-6071 GCA_964498975.1 uncultured Methylocystis sp. | reverse complement strand
TCGCCGCCGATCCGCGATCGCCGCGGGCGCCCCCTTTGAAAATTGCGGCGACGACGGCGGCAAGCAGCACGACGAGCGTAACGATCGTCACAATGACGACGCTGAACGAAATGACGGTGGGGCTCAGCGCATCTGTCGAGACGCCCAAGACGCAAAGCAATGTATGGCCGCCGTAAATAAGGGTCAGATGACTCGCCCATAGGATCGGACCAAATAGGACGTAAAGCAGCGCGCCCCCCAATGGCTCGCGCACTCTGCTTCGTTCCTCCGCGTCGCCCATGGCGTCACCCAGAGACCCGCGGAAATCCATGCACGAGCAATAGGCCAAATAAGCCTTGACCGGCGGTGTAATAAGTCAGCAACGCGACGTTCTCGAAAGTGAGGCGGCGCTCGGAGTCTAGCTTGCCGGTGAAATAACGCGCCAGCGCATAGAAGGTCATGATGGCGACGGCGAAGGCGAGCTGGCCTGTTAACACGCTCTCCATGTAGACCATCGCCGCGTAGGACGTCTTAGTGGCGTTCAGGCCCGTCAGCCAATGTCCAGCGATCTCGACGGCGACGCCAGCGACCAAACAGCCGGCGCCGAGCAGCATGAAAATGGGCGTCCATATATTTATCGACCGCGGCGCCGGCAGCAAGCGGTCGGCGGCGGCGAATGCGGCAACGCTCACGATCAGGAGCGCGGCGGAGGCCGCCGCCCATTCGAGGGGCGGCGGAGCGGGAGAGCCGGTCGGCGGCCAAACCTGCGGGCTGACTGTCCAGAGGTAAAGGTAGGAAAAAATGTAGGTGAGATACAGTGACGCGGCGACTAGCATCAGCACGACCATGGCCCACCAAGAATGCGATATCGGCCCCGATACGTAAGTCGGCAGCTTGAATCCGCCGCCGATGTCGACGGGCTCCTTGCCCGGACCGCGGTCAAGCTCCCAAACCCAGACAAAGCACGAGAAGAGCGCAAGCGCGGCGCAGACAAGGGCCGGAATCACGACCTTGATGGTGAGGAGGAGGAAGAAAGCGGCGGTGAACACGGCCGCAAAGAAATGCGACCAACTCGGGCCGACCATCCGGATCACATATTGCGGCTCGCCCTCGATTGGCGAGGTGACGATCGTCTCGCGGCCCCCAGTTGGGGCGTTCGGCAGATAGTAAGCGCCGGCCTCGACGTCGGCGGCGAGGTTCGGTTGGTCCCACAGCGGTTCGCGGCTGGTGACATGCGGAATGCTGCGAGTCGAATAGACATCGGTTGGAAGCCATTCGAGCGTGCCGGCGCGCCAAGGATTTTCCGGACCTTGCTCGCCAGGTCTAAAGCGCAGAAATAGATCGATCACGAATACCAGCACGCCAGCGGCGATGATGAACGCCCCGACGGTCGAAACCATGTTGAGCGTGTCCCAGCCCATAGCGTTCGAATAAGTCCACACCCTGCGCGGCATGCCCAAGAGGCCGGTGGCGTGCATGGGGAAGAAGGCGATGTTGAAGCCGGCAAACATGAGCCAGAACACCCACCGTCCGAGCTTTTCCGACAGCATGTTGCGGCTGACCATCGGCGTCCAATAGTAGTAGGTCGCGAATAGCGGGAACACCATCCCGCCGACAAGCACATAATGGAAATGCGCGACGACGAAATAGGTGTCGTGGACCTGGAAATCGAACGGCGCCACGGCGACCATCACTCCTGTGAGGCCCCCGATGGTGAAAATGAAGAGAAAGCCGAGGACGAACAGCGAGGGGGTCGTGATTTGGAAGCGGTCGCGTCCCGCGGCGATGGTCGCGATCCAGGAAAACACCTGAATCCCCGACGGAATTGCGATCGTCATGCTGACGGCGGAGAAGAAACTCAGGCTCAACGCCGGAATCCCCGTACTGAACATGTGATGGACCCATAGGCCGAAGCTGAAAAATCCAGTCGCGATGAGCGCCACAACATTAAGCCGATATCCGACCAAGGGCGTGCGAGCCATCGTCGGCACGATCATCGAGACAAGGGCGGCTGCGGGCAGGAAAATGATATAGACCTCCGGGTGCCCGAAGAACCAGAACAAGTGCTGCCAGAGCAGTGAGTCGCCGCCCTTGGCGGCGGTGAAGAACGGCCAGCCAAAGGAGCGCTCGATCTCGAGCAGCATGGTCGCCAAGATCACTGCGGGAAAAGCGAAAACGATCATCGCCGCGAAAATCAGCATCGCCCAGGAGAAAAGCGGCATTTTGTCGAGCGACATGCCGGGCGGACGTGTGCGCAAGGTTCCGACGATGATTTCAATCGCCCCGGCGATGGCGGAAATTTCGATGAAGCCGATGCCGAGAAGCCAGAAATCCGCATTGTCGCCGGGCGAATATTCGGTCAGCGTCAGCGGCGGATACATGAACCAACCGCCATACGGCGCAAGGTCGTAAAAGACCGTGGAGAAGAAAACCAGGCCGCCGATCACATAGGCCCAGATGGCGAAGGCGCTGAGTCGTGGAAATGGCAGATCGCGCGCCGCCAGCATCTGTGGCAAAAGGACCACTCCCAAAGCTTCGACCGCTGGCACCGCGAACAGAAACATCATGGTGGTGCCGTGGACGGTGAATATCTGGTTGTAGAGGTCCTGGCCGATGAAGTCGTTGTCGCTCGTCGCGAGCTGCGTGCGCATGAGCAGCGCCAGCACGCCGGCGAGCAGGAAAAAGAGAAAGGCGGCCCCCATGTAAAAGAGGCCAATGTCGGTATTGTTGACCGCCGTAAATATCCGCCAGCCCTCGGGCTTCGCCCAGATGCGTTTGAGTTCATCGAGCTCGCCGGCCGGGCGGGGCGCTTCGCTGGGAAGGCTATTCGGGGCGTCGTCGACGTCAGGCATCGCGAGTAGTCACCTCAGTTTAGCCAAATAGCGCGACAACGCCGCGAGTTCGCTTTCGCTGAAAATGCCGTACGGCGGCATCAGATTTCCTGGCTTTATCCGCTGGTTGTCCTTGATCCAGCGCGCGTACGCCGCTTCGTCATTGGGCAGCGAGGCGGCGCCGAGCGAGAGGCGGCCGCCGACATGGGTGAGATCGGGGCCGATCACGCCATTGGCTGAAGTGCCGCGAATCGTGTGGCAGGCGCCGCAGCCGCTCGCCGCGAACAGAGTCATCCCCTGTTGTGCTTCGGGTTCGGTCGGCGCCTTCGCCGACCCCGCTTCGCGAGCAAGCCATTGCTCGAACTCCGGCTGCGTCATGACCACCACATAGAAGGACATGAGCGCATGCGCGCCGCCGCAGTATTCCGCGCACTGTCCGCGGCTCAAGCCGGTTTCCTTGGCCGTCAGCGTCAGGACGTTCTTGCGGCCCGGAATCATGTCGAGCTTGCCCGCGAGCTTCGGCGCCCAGAAGCTGTGGATCACGTCGGCGCTCGTCAGTTCGATTTCTATCGGGCGGCCGACGGGTATACGCAATTCGTTGGCGCTCTCGATTCGCCGCCCGGCGACGTCCCGGTAAATGACGCGCCACCACCAGCGCTCCCCGACGACGGCGATTTTGACCGGCTCGCCGCTGGCTGATGGTGGATCGTTGATGCTCGTCAAGACGAACCCATATCCGAGCAGCGCTGTGAGCGTGATGACCGGGAACACGATTCCACCGCCGATCACGATTCCGTCGCGGCCGAGCCATCGCCGCCAACGCGCCGGCCCGCATATTGCCAACGCCGTGACGAGCGTCACCGCCAGGAGGATGATGCCGCTTCCGATCGTCATCACCCAAAACAACAGAGCGACGCGCTCGGCTTGGACACCGTTTGGCGCAAGCGCGGATTGGGCGCCGCCGCCACACGCCGCCAACGGCAGAGCCGCTGAGGCTCCCCAAATCCGATTTGCCAATGCGTTCCATCTTGCCATGGCGGAAGGCTCATCTTCGGCGGCGCGGCGGAAGCGGCGGCGCAGGCGGCGGTTCAGGCGCTGCCGCGGTCGACGTGACGCTCTCAAAATAGGCGGCGACATCCTCGACTTGCTCTTCGCTCAAGCGCGGGGCGATGGCCGCCATGATCGCGCCGTGCACGGTGCGGCTGCGCAGTCCCCGGCGCCACAGCCGGAGCTGACCTGCGATATAGGGGGCATGCTGACCGTCGAGCTTGGGGAAGGTTGCGGCGCTCTTGCCCGCGTGGCAGGCCAGACACGGCGGAACGCCCTTCTCTGGAACGCCGGTCGATGCGATCCGTTTTCCTCGTTCGATCTGATTGGATGCGGCGGACTGGACAATGCCCGCCTCAGCCCAGATGACCGGGTGCTCGGCGTAGTGCTTTGCAAGTTCGACAAGGGTCCGCTCGTCGAGCCCGGCGGCCATCGGCTGCATGATTCCGCTCGGCCGCAGGCCGTTAGCGTAATTGCGCAACGACATCTCGAGATAAGCCTGGGATTGGCCAGCGAGTTTCGGGATTAGGCGGTTCGGCGAGGGCGCCGCCTGGGTCTCGTGACAACGATGGCACCTGGATAGAGCATCCGCCACGCTCCCATGTGTCGCCAATTCGCGTATGCCGCGACTAGGCCGTCCGACGTCTCCCTTGGCGAGACGCCGGTATTCCGCCGCGTCCATCTTGGGTAAAGCGCGCAAGAACGCGACGATCGCCCACAACTCATCCTCTCGTTCCGGCGCGACCCAAGCCGGCATGCCCGTGAACTTGAGACCATGCTTGGCGATCCAGAATAACTGCTTGGGCGTCCACGTCGGCGCGACACGCGCAAGATCCGGCGGCCGGGGCAACATCCGCTGAATGATCGGATTGCTTGGTTCTCCTGGCGCGCCATGACACGGCGCGCATCCGCCATGGAAATGTCCCGCTCCCAACGCCACCAGGTTCGGATCATCGAGGACCGGCGTGGGCGCCAGCAGACTGTGGGTCTCCACCGCGCGGCGCTTCCCGAAGTCGAGCAGCCAATAGGTAATGGCGAAATGCGGTTCGCTGGCGGCGATGTTGTAAATTCCCGACCAGGCGAACAGAAACGCCCCGACCCCGAGCGCGATAACGACCGAACCGAGGATCGCAATCGTTCGCGTTGTGGCAAGCGCCATCCCGCCATCACCTCGGCGCCATGGAAACATCGGAGGAAATCGAGAACGTCGGGCGCGGTTCGGCGCCAATCCTTTCCAGATCTCGCAGCGATTTCGAGGCGATCGCAACGCCTGTCAGGACATAGCAAAGCGGGCAGGCCGCCAGCATCAGCAGGCCGGCGAGACGCTGATCCGAAAGCAACCCATCGAAGTCCGCCGCGCCGTGGCCGTGATCCAAGGCGACGTCCGCATACAGGAGGCGCGGAGCGAGGAGGAGCAGCACGCCGAGCAGGCAGGACAGTTTGCCGGTCAGCAAAATCGCGATGACGCCGCGCCATCGAAACACGCCTTCTTCGGAAAGAACGGCAAGCCAGAAACCCAGCGACACCGCGAGCAGCGACGCCTGCATGAGGGCATGCGCGATGGGCTGCCTTGCGGCCAACGCCAATACAATGGGCGCGTGCCATGTCCAAAGCAGCGCAAGTTGCAGGAAAGTGGCTGCCGCCAGGAGCTTTGCCGACAACAAAACGGGCGCCTGCGCGCCATAAACCGCAATCGTCACGAGAGCCAGCGCGGGGGCTGCCGCGTTCATCAGAAGAATGTGCGAGGCCATATGCGTCGCGCGCGGACCGAGCGGCAAAGCCGAAAGCGCGATTTGTCCGAGCGCGATGCTCGCGAGAACGCCCGCCACCAACGATAGCGGCCTTCGAACTCGCGTACTCGGCGTCACTCCGCCGACGCTCCGACTGGATCGCGGCGTCGCAACCTCGATGCCCGATGGCCCGGCTCCTATCACACTTTTCTCCAACCAACTGCCTCGGCCCGTATGGGGGGGAGCGGAGGAATGACGGGAGCGCGCTTTATATCTTACATAACTCTTTGGCGACATTCTGGTTCCCAGGGGCTCGACGCTGACGCGCGACTCGAACCGTTACGGAAAAAAGAGCGGTCCACCGCGCGCCGCTCCCGATTCGATCGGCGCGCGCAAATTCAAGAGCGCGTAGGCCCGCGCGATGATCCGCCTCCATCGCTGTCGCCATGAAGTAATCACTGTTCAGCCGATTTCGGAATCCCTT
>CAZCJY010000168.1:0-6074 GCA_964498975.1 uncultured Methylocystis sp. | reverse complement strand
AATGCGTAAGCTGGCGCCTTCGTCCTGCCCGGTCTTGATCAGAGCCAGCGTGTCCTTCGGAAAGCACGAGCCGCCATAGCCCGGGCCGGCGTGCAAGAATTTCGCGCCGATGCGCTTGTCGAGACCTATGCCACGCGCGACCTGCTGCACATCGGCGCCGACTTTCTCGCAAAGATCGGCGATCTCGTTGATGAAGGTGATTTTGGTGGCGAGAAAGGCGTTCGCCGCATATTTCGTGAGCTCCGACGTGCGGCGCCCGACGAAGACGAGCGGCGGCGCATTGAGCGATAGCGGCCGGTAAATCTCCTCCATCACGTCGCGCGCGCGTGGGTCCTCAATTCCGATGACGACGCGGTCGGGACGCTTGAAGTCTTCGATCGCCGCGCCTTCGCGCAGGAATTCCGGATTGGAGACGACGGCGAAATCGGCCTGCGGGTTCACTTCGCGAATGATGCGCTCGACTTCATCGCCCGTCCCGACCGGCACGGTCGACTTGTTGACGACGATGGTGAAGCCTTCAAGCGCATTGGCGATCTGTTGCGCGACCGCATAGACGAAGGAAAGATCGGCGTGGCCGTCGCCGCGCCGCGAGGGCGTGCCGACGGCGATGAAGACCGCGTCGGCGCTTTTCACGGCGGGCTCGAGATCGGTGGTAAAGGAGAGCCGGCGCTGCTGGACGTTATTGGCGACGAGTTCGTCGAGTCCGGGCTCGAAAATCGGGATTTCGCCGCGCCTCAAACGCTCGATCTTGCCGGCGTCGGCGTCGACGCAGATCACCTTATGGCCGAAATCGGCGAAACAGGCGCCGGAGACAAGGCCAACATAACCCGAACCGATCATCGTGATGTTCATTAGTGTCAGTCTCTCGCTTTATGTGCGCCCACCTCTCCCTTGAGGGGGAAGGTGGCGCGGCGAAGCCGCGCGGGTGGGGGTGAGCAGGGTGAGCGATGCGCGGTTCACCCACCCCGCGCCTACGGCGCGACCCTCCCCATCAAGGGGAGGACGGGTTACCCCCCGACGCCGAAGGCGGCGAGCGCCGCCATATTGACGATCTCCGTGTCTGTCGCGCCGAGTTGGACGATCTGGATCGGTTTGTCGAGTCCCACGATTAGCGGCCCGAGCACCGTCGCGCCGCCCAGCTCCTGTAACATTTTCGTCGAAATAGCCGCCGAATGAAACGCCGGCATGACAAGAACATTGGCCGTATCGCTGAGGCGCGAGAAGGGATAGGCGCTCATCAGCTCCTTATTGAGCGCAATGTCGGCGCCCATCTCGCCCTCATATTCGAAATCGACGCGGCGCTGGTCCAGCACGCTGACTGCCTGATGCACGCGCGCCGTGCGCTCGCCCGGCGGATAGCCGAAGGTCGAGAAGGCGAGCATGGCGACGCGCGGCTCGAGTCCGATGCGGCGCGCGACACCCGCCGCCTCGATGGCGATGTCGGCGAGTTCCTCCGCGTCGGGCATTTCCGTGATCGCCGTGTCGGCGACGACGACGACGCGGCCATTGGCGAGGATGAGCGACGCGCCGATGACGCGATGTCCGGGCTTATGGTCGACAACGCGGCGCACGTCTTCGAGCGCATGGGAGAAATTGCGCGTGACGCCCGTGACCATGGCGTCGGCGTCGCTCTGCGCCACCATGGCGGCCGCGAAATGATTGCGGTCCTGATTGATGAGGCGCTGGCAATCGCGCATCAGGAAACCCTTGCGCTGCAGGCGCTCGAATAGAAACTGCGCATAGACGGCGTTGCGATGAGAGAGCTTGGCGTTGTGGATTTCGACCTCGGCGGGAAGTTCGAGGCCGGCGTTCGCAGCCGCCTCCCTGACGCGATCCTCGCGGCCGACCAGCACGGCGCGGCCAAAGCCTTGATTGACGAAAGCGAGCGCGGCGCGGATCACCTGCTCCTCTTCGCCCTCCGCGAAGACGACGCGCTTGGGGTCGCGCCGCACGCGTTCGTGGATCGTCTGCATCAAGCCGGCGATCGGATCGCGGCGCGCGGAAAGCTCGGCGCGATACGCCTTCATGTCGACGATGGGCCGCCGCGCCACCCCAGTATCCATCGCCGCCAGCGCGACGGCTGGCGGCACGATGGAGATGAGGCGCGGATCGAAAGGCGCGGGGATGATATAGTCGCGGCCAAAACGCGGCCGCGCGCCGCGATAGGCGTTGGCGACCTCGTCAGGCACGTCCTCGCGCGCGAGATCGGCGAGCGCCTTCGCGGCGGCGATCTTCATCTCCATGTTGATCGTCTTGGCGCGCACGTCGAGCGCGCCGCGAAAAATATAGGGAAAGCCCAGGACGTTGTTGATCTGATTGGGATAGTCCGAACGCCCCGTCGCGATGATCACGTCGGCGCGGGCCGCGCGCGCTTCCTCCGGCGTAATTTCGGGGTCGGGATTGGCCATGGCGAAGACGATGGGATTATCGGCCATGCCCATGAGCATCTGTGGCGTCAGCGCCCCCTTCACCGATAGACCATAGAAAACATCCGCGCCCTCCAGCGCTTCGGCGAGCGTGCGCGCCTTTGTGTCAACGGCGTGCGCGCTCTTCCATTGGTTCATGCCCTCCTGGCGCCCGCGATAGATGACGCCCTTGGTGTCGCACAAAGTCACGTTGCGCGGATCGAAACCCAGCGCCTTGGCGAGATCGAGACAGGCGATGCCGGCGGCGCCCGCGCCATTGCAGACGAGCTTCGCCTCGCCGATGTCGCGGCCGGTCAAGCGCAGCGCGTTGATGACGCCAGCGGCGGATATGATCGCGGTGCCGTGCTGATCGTCGTGAAAGACGGGAATGTCCATGAGCTCGCGCAGGCGCTCTTCGATGACGAAGCATTCCGGCGCCTTGATGTCTTCGAGATTGATCCCGCCGAAGGACGGCCCGAGAAAGCGCACCGCATTGACGAAATCGTCGATTTCCCTGGCGTCGATTTCGAGATCGATCGAGTCGACATCGGCGAAGCGCTTGAACAGCGCCGCCTTGCCTTCCATCACCGGCTTTGCCGCGAGCGCGCCAAGATCGCCAAGGCCGAGAACCGCCGTGCCGTTGGTGATCACTGCGACCATATTGCCGCGCGTCGTATAGTCGTAAGCGGCGGAAGGGTCCTTGGCGATGGCGAGCACTGGGGCGGCGACGCCGGGCGAATAGGCGAGCGAGAGATCGCGCTGCGTCGCCATGGGCTTGGAGGCGACGATGGCGAGCTTGCCGGGCCGTCCACGCGAGTGGAAAAGCAGCGCTTCCTTTTCGGTGAGCCGCTCGCCTTGCGACCCGCTTTCGTCGGCCTTCTTGTCCCAGCCCATGCGCTTGTCCGCTCCGTGATTTGTTGCGCCGCAACATATCGCGTCGCGCGGTCGCGGGCCATTGTTTTATCGTGGGACGTTGAATACGAGCGGTGCGCCATCTTCGCCACCGTCGGAGAGGACGAGCAGCCGGTAGCGCGACGCGTTTGCGTCGAGCAGCGCAATCGCCTCCGGTTTGATCGGATTATGGTCTTTGTCGAGAGGGGCGTTGTCGAGATCGAGAACCGCGAGTTCGCGAGCAGTCGCGGCGCCTTGGGCAAGCCCCTCGATACGGAAGACCGAATAGTTGCGCGCGCGTTCGTCATCGTCGGGACCGATGAGCGCCAATAGATCATTCCCGGCGACAGTTAGGTCGCGAATGGCGCGTTTGTCGCCGACCGCGACCCGGCTGAGGCTGGGCTTGGCGTCGCCGCCGTCGAACAGCGCCTTGGCGTCGACGCCGACGATAAAGGCGTCGCCGTGGAGCGCGGGCCCGCGCAAGCCGAAATAAAGCCGTCCGTCCTTGGCCGCGACGCCCTCGATGTTCACCCCCTGCTTGCCCGAGAGATCGGGCCGCTCCTTCGGTCGATCGTCTCCTAGGCAGGCGCGCGGCCCGGCGTGACCGGCCAGTTCCGGCTGGCTCTCAACGATCCTCCACAAATCGCCGCTGGAGCTTATCGGGCCGGGTTGTCGCGTCGCGTGATCGACGGCGAAGCGCAGCACGACGCGATTGGCCGGATGGTCATCGCAGCTTTTTCGTTTCACCGAATGCGATCCCGCGACATAGAAAAAATCTTCCGTCCGTCGCAGCGCCTTCCGCGTCGAATTCGTTGGCCGCGACGGGCAAACGAAGTGGCGCGCCGATCGCCTCCAATTTTCCTTCCGTAAGGCGAATGAAAGCAGCGTCGCGCCCCTCGTCGGCGACGACGAGACAGAAATCCGGCGCCTCCGGCGCGCAGGCGAAGCCGCCGATATTGGCGCGCGGCTTGGCCTTCGAGAAGGCTGGCGGGGATACCTTCCACGGCGATGTCGACTCGGGTTTCACGGACCCGGCGGCGATAGCCGGGGAACAAAGGCAAGCGGCGATCGCGCCAACAGGAATAAGGCGGCAAAGGGAGGGGCAATCATCGAAGCTCTCCAACAACAATCATGGAAATGCGCTTTTTTTTGGAAATCTAAAGCCGCGCGCCGCGCTCGTCCACATGGAAGACGCATTGCGCGCGTGGCGCTTGCGCCGCGAGGCCGTTAGACTGGCACGCATGAAGCACGCCGCGCCGCCTCTCGCCCGAAAGCCTGACGACAAGGCGCATAAGAGCGCGACCCCGATGATCGCGCAATATATCGAGATCAAGGCCGCGAACAGCGATTGCCTACTCTTCTATCGCATGGGCGATTTCTACGAACTGTTCTTTGAAGACGCGCAAACCGCCTCGCGCGCGCTCGGCATCATGCTCACGAAGCGCGGCAAGCATATGGGCGAAGACATTCCGATGTGCGGCGTGCCGGTCGAGCGCGCCAACGACTATCTGCAAAAGCTGATCGCGCTCGGCCACCGCGTCGCCGTTTGCGAACAAATCGAAGATCCGGCGGAGGCGAAAAAGCGGGGCGCGAAATCCGTCGTGCGGCGCGATGTGGTGCGTCTCGTCACGCCCGGCACGATCACCGAAGACGCGCTGCTCGATCCCGCCCGCGCCAACGCCTTTCTCGCCGTCGCGCGTCTGCACGCCGCGGACGGCGGCTGGCGTTATGGGCTGGCGAGCGTCGATATTTCGACCAGCGCTTTCCTTGTATGCGAGCGCGGCGAGAATGAACTCGCCGCCGACATCGCGCGCTTGGAGCCGCGTGAAATCGTCGCCGCCGAAGCGCTTTGCCGGGACGCTCCGCTTGGGGCGATTTTCGCGGCGAGCGGCGCGCCCGTTGCGCCTCTGGGGCGCGAGGTCGGCGATGGCGCGGCCGCTGCGCGACGGCTGATGGATTTTTATGGCGTCGCCACGCTCGACGGTTTCGCCGCGCTGAGCGATGCCGAACTTGCCGTCGCCGCGACGGCGATTCTCTATGTCGAGCGCACGCAAAAGGGTAACCGCCCCGCGCTCGCGCGCCCCATCAGCCTGCGCGAGAGCAGGGCGCTCGACATCGACGCAGCGACGCGCGCCAATCTCGAATTGACGCGCACGCTTTCCGGCGGGCGAGATGGATCGTTGCTGTCGGTCGTCGACCTCACTGTCACGCCCGCGGGCGCGCGGCTTATGGCCGAGCGCATCGCCGCGCCCTCAATCGATCCGCAGCTGATTGGCGCGCGGCTCGACGCCGTTGCGTTTTTTCTCGAGCGGCCGGATCTGCGCACGGTGCTGCGGGCGAGGCTCGCACGCGCGCCCGATCTCGCCCGCGCCCTGTCGAGGCTATCCCTGCAGCGCGGCGGCCCGCGCGATCTGGGCGGCGTCGGCGTCGCGCTTGGCGCCGCGCGAGAAATTGCGCTTCTTTTTTCGCGGGATGATGCGCCGCCCGAAATTGCGACGGAAACCCATGCGCTTTCACAAGCCGACGCTACGCTCGCGCAGGCAATTACGCAGTCTTTGAAGGATAGCGTGCCGCTTGAGAAGCGCAACGGCGACTTCATCCGCGAAGGGCGCGACGGCGAACTCGATGAAGCGCGCGCACTGCGCGACGAAAGCCGTAAGGTGATCGCAGAGCTGCAGGGACGCTATGCGCAGCTCACGGAAGCGAAGCTCAAGATCAAGCACAATAATTTCCTTGGATTTTTCCTTGAGGTCTCGCAGGCGCAGGGCGAGCGCCTGC
>CAZCJY010000167.1:2280-6077 GCA_964498975.1 uncultured Methylocystis sp. | reverse complement strand
GACCCGCGACAAGCGCGCCGGCCACAAAAGCGAGTCCCGTCCAGATCAGCCAGCGCGCGACGCCGCCTTTCGCCGGCGCGCGGCGCGTCAGGGCGCCGACGGCGACGCCAATGACGAAGCAAGCGAGAAGCCAAGCCCAGAGGTAAACGAGATAGTCGACCATGACGCGCAGCCTATCCCGACCGGCGACGGCGCTCCAGCGGCGCGGCCTTTGAGGCTAAACGCGCATCGGCATCAAGACGTAAAGCGCGCTGGCGCCGTCGCGGTCCTGCACCAGCGTGGGCGAACCTGGATCGGCGAGCTTGAAGAGCGCCGTGTCGCTGTCGAGCTGCTGCGTGATGTCGAGCAAATAACGCGCGTTGAAGCCGATATCGAGCGGCGGCCCGTCATAGTCGGCCTCAAGCTCTTCAACCGCCGACCCCTGGTCGGGATTGGTGACGGAGAGAATAAGCTTGCCTTCGGAGAGCGCGAGTTTCACGGCGCGGCCGCGCTCCGACGAAATTGTCGATACGCGGTCCACGGCTTTCGCGAAAGCGTCGCGCTCGACGGTGAGACGTTTGTCGTTGCCGGCGGGAATGACGCGCGCGTAATCGGGAAAGGTGCCGTCGATCAATTTCGTCGTCAGCAGCGCGTCGCCGAAGGTGAAACGCATTTTGTTGGTCGAGAGTTCGATGAGGACGTCGCCCTGCGCGTCTTCGATGAGACGCTGCACTTCGGTCACCGCCTTGCGCGGCAGAATGACGCCCGGCATGCCGGCGCTGCCCTTGGGCGCCGGCAATTCGAGCCGCGCGAGACGATGGCCGTCGGTCGCGACGGCGCGCAGCATCGCCTGACCCTCGACATCGAGCGTATGGACATAGATGCCGTTGAGATAATAGCGCGTCTCTTCGGACGAGATCGCGAATTGCGTTTTCTCGATGAGCCGCTTCAGATCGCCCGGCGCCAGCGTGAAACTATGGCTGAAGTCGCCCGAGGTGACGTCGGGAAAATCGCTTTCGGGCAGGCTTGAGAGATTGAAGCGCGAGCGGCCCGAGCGCAGCGTCAGCTGCCCGGCGTCGCCGGTCGCCTCCAGCGAGACCTGCGCGCCCTCGGGGAGTTTGCGCACGATGTCGTAGAGCGTATGCGCCGGCAGCGTCGTCGCTCCCGCCTGCGCCACTTCGGCGACAGCCTTTTCGGTGATCTCAAGATCGAGGTCGGTGGCCTTGAGCGTCAGCGCGCCGTCCTTCGCCGAGAGCAGCACATTGGCGAGAATGGGGATCGTCGTGCGCCGCTCCACCACGCGGTGAACATGGCCGAGCGCCCGCAACAGCGCCGCTCTCTCGATCGTGACCTTCATCGCCAGGAAATCCGCCCGCATGTGGATGCGGCGCGGCAAGCCGCCACGCCGCGGGCGAAGACTTTGGCGCGGCGGGGGGAAATGCGCAAGGCCAGAGCAAGCGGCGTGGGCCGTTTGTCCATAAGTTTCGGGCGATCAAGCAGCCGCGCGGCAAGCCCTGCCCTTAACCGGCCCTTAAACGGCCTTCGTTACGCTGCATCAAGCATTTCGGGCCGTGCGGCGGCGACAGGCGAGTATCCCGATGGCGCGCAGCGACAGGCGTCGCGAACCGAGGTTCGACGACAGCGACGACGACGGCGAGCTGCGCGCCGAACGCCGCCCCCCGCCACGCAGCCGGGCGCGCGCCAAGGCGAAGCGGCGGTCGCGCTCGCTGATGGGAACGCTGGTCTATTGGAGCTTCACGCTGGCGCTCTGGGGCGCCATCGCCGGCGGGGGCCTGGCCGTCTATTACGGCTCGCGCCTGCCGCCCATCGATCAGCTCGCGGTGCCGAAACGCCCGCCCAACATCGCCATCATGGACGCAAATGGCGAGCTTCTCGCCAATCGCGGCGACACTGGCGGCGCGGCGGTTCGGCTCGCGGACCTTCCGCCCTATGCGCCTAAGGCCTTCATCGCCATCGAGGACCGGCGCTTCTATTCGCATTGGGGCGTCGACCCGATCGGCGTCGGCCGCGCCATCGTGCGCAACGTCACCGGCCGCGGCGGCATGCAGGGCGGCTCCACGCTCACCCAGCAGCTCGCCAAGAATCTCTTCCTGACGCAGGAGCGCACCATCTCGCGCAAGATACAGGAGGCGATCCTCGCGCTCTGGCTCGAACACAAATATTCCAAGGACCAGATCCTCGAACTCTATCTCAACCGCGTCTATTTCGGCTCCGGCGCCTATGGCGTCGAGGCCGCCGCGGAGCGCTATTTCGGCCATGACGCGAAGACGCTCACGCTCTCCGAAGCCGCCGTTCTCGCGGGGCTGATGAAGGCGCCGAGCAAGCTCGCGCCCGACCGCAATCCGGAAGGCGCCGCCGAGCGCGCGGCGCAGGTCATCGCCGCCATGGCGCAGGAAGGCCATATCAGCGAAGCGATGGCCAAGGCGGCGCTGGCGCGTCCGGCGCAGGCGCGCCGCGACATTGGCGCGGGCTCGATCAATTACGCCGCCGATTATGTCATGGACATGCTCGACGATACGATCGGCGCGATCGACCAGGACATCGTCGTCACGACGACGATCGACGCGCGCATGCAGATGGCGGCGGAAGGCGCGCTTACGCAGGAACTCAATGAGAAGGGCGCGAAATTCGGCGTCACTCAGGGCGCGCTCGTCGCCCTCGACCCCAATGGCGCAATCCGCGCCCTCATCGGCGGACGCGACTATGCGGAAAGCCAGTTCAACCGCGCCGTCTCGGCGAAGCGCCAGCCCGGCTCGGCCTTCAAACCCTTCGTCTATCTCGCCGGCCTCGAACATGGGCTGACGCCGGAATCGGTGCGCGAGGACGGCCCGCTCGACGTGAAAGGCTGGCGGCCGGAAAACTACAGCCATGAATATTTCGGCCCCGTCACCCTCACCAAGGCGCTGTCGCTGTCGCTCAACACCGTCGCGGTGCGGGTGGGTCTTGAGGTCGGGCCAAGGAACGTCGCGAAGGCGGCGCACCGCCTCGGCGTGCAGTCGGATTTGCAGGTCAATGCTTCGATCGCTCTCGGCACGTCGGAAGTGACGCCGCTCGAACTTGTCGGCGCCTATGCGCCCTTCGCCAATGGCGGCATCGGCGTGCAGCCCCATGTCATCACAAAAGTGAAGACCGCCGCCGGCAAGACGCTCTATCAGCGCAAGGGCGCTTCCTTCGGCCGGGTCATCAGCCCGCAAAATGTGGCGATGATGAACGACATGATGCGCGAGACGCTTGTCACCGGCACGGCGCGCAAAGCCGATCTTCCCGGCTGGGAGGCGGCGGGCAAGACCGGCACGAGCCAGGATTTCCGCGACGCCTGGTTCATCGGCTACACGAGCCGCCTCGTCGCCGGCGTCTGGCTCGGCAATGACGACAGCTCGCCGACGAAGAAGGCGTCGGGCGGCAATCTGCCGGTCGAAATCTGGAGCCGCTTCATGGGCGTCGCGCTGAAGGGACAGCCGGTCGCCGGATTGCCCGCGGGCGCCTGGCGGTCGGAGAATGCCCTCCCCGAAGAGATCGCCAAGCCGATGGATGATCTTATCGGCCTGTTCACGGGCGAATCGAGGCCCGCGCCGCGCGCGCAAGCTGGGAGAGGCGCGCCCGCGCCGCGTCCGCCGGCGCCGATCTCCGGCGGCGGCGCGCCGGACGAGCCGCCGGTCGCCGAGGCGCAGCAGGATTGGCCCGGGCGCGATCCGCCGTCGGCGCCGCGCGGCATCGACGATCTTCTGCCGCCGGAAGACATTCCGACGGTCGGCTCGATCGAGCGGCCGCGGCAAAGGCGCGGCGCGCAGGAAAGA
>CAZCJY010000167.1:1499-2270 GCA_964498975.1 uncultured Methylocystis sp. | reverse complement strand
CGTGACGGCCCCGGCGCCGCCTCGCGCTCGAGGGCGCGCGCATGGCGGCGGACGGCGGCCGCGCGGCGAAGAATTTCGTCGCGGCGATGATTGCGGCCAGCGTTCCGACATAAACCGCGACCTGCAAGCCGGACGGCTGGTCGGCATAGCCGATCAGCGTGTGCAGCACCCGGCCGACGATGCTCTTATCGGATAGCAGCCACGACGTATCCCAGGCGGTCTCGGAGAGCGCCGTCACGAGGCCCGCCTGCTGGAGGAAAGCGACGCACTGCGCCGCGAGGCCGGCGGCGAGCAGCGTGATGAGCCATGTCGTCACCGCGAACAGCCGTTTCGCGGGGATCGAGACCAGCCCGTAGAAGGTGGCGACGCTTGTCGCCGCGCCGAGCGCCAAGCCGGCGAGTCCGCCGGCGAAGACGTCCCAGCCGGATTCGCCTGATGCAAGAATGCCGTAGAGAAACAGCGCCACCTCTGCGCCTTCGCGCAGCACCGCGAGCGCGACGACGGCGGTGAGCGCGAACAGCGTCTCATCGCCGCGCGCCACAGCCCGGCCAACCTCGGAGAGGTTCTGCGCCAGCTCACGCCCGTGCTGCGCCATCCAGATGTTGTGCCAGACCAGCATCACAACGGCGGTGGCGAGAATGGCGGCGTTGAAAAGCTCCTGGCCGCTGCCCGCGAAGGCTGCCGAGAGGCGGTCGGCGAAGGCGGCGACGATGACCGCGCCGAGCGCCCCCAAGCCCGCTCCCGCCGCGACGAAGCCGCGCGAGCCGGCGA
>CAZCJY010000167.1:0-1489 GCA_964498975.1 uncultured Methylocystis sp. | reverse complement strand
ACGATAAGCCCTGCCTCGATGGCTTCGCGGAAGACGATGATGAGCGCGCCGAGCATGGCTATTCCGCGATGACCTCGCCCTTGGCCGTATCGTCGTGAAACTCGCCCTCGAACTTGTAGCGGCCGGGCTTCAGCGGTCGGAGCGTGAAGGTCACCTCGCTGTTGCCGGGGATCACCTTCTCGATCCGCAGGCTCTTGCTCTCGAATTCTTCCGGCGTCGCATCGAGGTTCTTCACGGTCAACGTCGCGGCCAGATTGGCGGGAACCCGCAGTTCGGCCGGGTCGAAGCGGTGGTCCTTGATCGTGAGCGTGAAGGCGTTCTCAGCCGCAGCGGGAGAAAGGCTCAGAGCCAAGGCCGTGAGAACGGCCCAAAAGTAGCAGCGCTTCAAAAACCCAACCTCCTGAATTTGCTCAGCGCCGCTGTGTTGACGCGTCGCCACCGAAGGTAAGAACGCCAAAACATGAGGTCAATCAATCTAGTCTGGATCGCTTCCAAGCTGATGTCGCAGGGCGCGCGCCCGCCAGGCGCCGTTACCCCGGGTAGCCATGTCGCGATTTCGAGGCGCGCAACAGCGACAGCGCGCGGCCGTCCTGACCGCTCGAGCAGGCCGAGGACGCCTCGCCGATCTCGTTCGAGATCTGGGCGTGAACGCTTTTGTTGACATGACCCATCGCGAGATCGTTGTCGATCACGGAGCGATAGCGCGCGACCGCGCCGGCGCAGCCCGGAGCGTCGGGCGGAAGCGCTTCGCCCATTCGCGCCGGCGGCGGGCCTGCGGGGCCGGGGGGAACGATCTGCGGTTGCCGCTCGGCGTTGCAGCCGGCGGTCGCCGCCGCTGCGACTGCAGCCAGCAACAGTGAGCGTGCGCGCATTCTCTTCTCCAGAGGTGGGCTCGAGTCTGGCTTTCTTAGCGGCGAGCGCCCCTCCTGGGCAACCATCGTCACTCGCTTGCGGACGCCGTCAAAGCGCGTCACCATTCTCTCGGCGCGCCGTAAAGCTTTCAGTTTCCATTGCTCCGGGCTCGCCGATTTTGGAGGAAAGATGATTCGCAACATTGTTTTGCTCGACGGCACATGGAACACGCCGCGCGATTTCACCAACATCTGCAAAAAGTCCTGGGATGAGAAAGTCGCCGAAAAGTTCATCCCTGCGAAAGGCGCGGACGGCGTCGAGCAGAACGTCCGCTACTTTTCCGGCGTCGGCGCCGAAGGATTCAAGATCGTCGGCGGCGCGGCGGGGCTGGGCCTGCGGACTATCGTGCAGGACGCCTACAATTGGGTCGTCGACAATTATCGCGACGATCAGGAGCTGTATATCTACGGTTTCTCGCGCGGCGCCAATGCCGCCCGCGCATTGGCCGGCCTGATCGGCGACTGCGGCATTCGCAAGACCCGAGACAAGAGCATCTTCGACATTGTGAAGGCCAACAAGAGCGCGAAGAAGGCGTCGCAGCTCGGCGGCCCGCCGAGCGGTCCCGACATACAGGCGA
>CAZCJY010000166.1:0-6077 GCA_964498975.1 uncultured Methylocystis sp. | reverse complement strand
CGCGCGGGGGCGCGGAGGCGCCCAGCTAGCGTTAGGGATATATGGTTAATGAGACATTACGAGCGCCTATCCCATGCCCAGCGCGGAGAGGTAGAGATCGAGGATTTCTTCCTCCTCCTCCCGCTTGTGCTTGTCCTGCCGGCGCAGCGATATGATCTTGCGCATCACCTTGGGGTCGAACCCCGTGCCTTTCGCTTCGGCGTAGACATCCTTGATGTCATCGGCGATGGCGCGCTTCTCCTCCTCGAGCTTTTCGATTCGCTCGATGAAGGCGCGCAAATGACCGCCGTCGACGGCGTTGTTGGTCATGTGTTTTTCCCGAGGCTGCTCCGTGCGGGCGAAGGCGCGCGCCGGCCGATGCCGGGAGCCTTGCGACAAAGAGCGCCGCGCCGTCAAGGCGAGGTCGGAGTTAATCCCCGTATTCCTCCGGTTTCAGCGGCCGAACGGTGATTTCGGCCTCGCCCGAATTATTGTCATAGGCATGCATCCACGAGCCATCCTTGTTTTTGCCGCTCTGGCCGAAGAGGAGGGCCCAAGGAATAAACCCGCCATAGGCGTCGTTGACATAGACGAAAAGCTCTCCGTCCGCTGGCGACTTGAATCGGACGTCCATGGTTTTCTTCCCGCTCTCCGCGGAGAAGGGAACCGTGGGATTGACCGCGAATTCCCCAAAGCCGTCGGCGCCGACCCTGAAAATCGGCTTGAACCAGCGTTGGCCGAATTTGCGGCGCGCGCCGAGGCCGCCGAGGAAATATTTGACCTTCGCAAAGCCGTCGAGCTGGGACCGGTCCACGCCGTCGAGATTGGCGAGATGGCGATCGTCGAACCACTCTTTGGCGATCGCGACATGCGCGAGATAGGCGCGCCCTTTTTGCAGTTTCAGACCTGAGGGCTGGCAGGGCTCGTTGGTGCGAAACGTGAAGCCCTTCTCGGCTTCGAGCGTCGTCAAATTGCCTGCGCCATTTTCGCTGCGGCAAATCTCGCCGCGATAGGAGAGGAAATGGAACATGAGCCGGTCGACCGCCACGATCAGGAACAGGAAGCTCGCGAAAACAAGCAGCCCTGGCACGAAGTGGTTGGCGAAACCGTTCCAAAAGCGCGTCGCCGCGGGACATGCCAACAGCGCAAGCGCGATCGGATCCCACAGCGCACGGGCGAACCCGCTCTGTGGACATATTTTCATGCCCCATGCGGCGCGCGATCGATCGGCGATGGTTCGCTTCAGACTTGCGCCCCAGAGATAGGAGACGATGAAGATGGCGACGAGACAGCCGGAAACCCAAGGATGCTGCCGAAAAGCATCGAGCCAGGGCGACAGAAAGCCAGGCAGATAGCCCGCGACGAAGCCGACGATCCCGCTGAAGAGCTGTGTAAGAAGGCTGTTGGGCGCGGCGTCGTCCTCGTCTAGCAAGGGCGTCAAAGCCAGAAGGATCAGCGACCAGATCGTGACTTGATACATCACGCGGCGCCAGAACACGGCGGCCTTAACCAGCCCGAGACACTCTGGATCAGGGCGCTTCAGTTTCGCCACCGCTTCCGCGAGCGCCGAGGCTTTGCCGCGCGAGCTCGCCGCGCTGTCACGCGCAAATCTGCCAGCGCGCTTTCTTGCGTCGGCGGTGAAGTCGATGAAGTCTCGGACCCGACCGGCGTCGTCGACGACATTGAATTTCGGCGGCAGCGCGATCGGCGCATAGCCGTCGAAGCGCAGCGCCATGCGATAGATGACACTCTCGTGAATCAGCGGCGTGATCTGTTCTGGTTCGTGGTTGGCTCGGGCTACAGCGGCGTCCTTCGTTGCTAGCGTCAGCTGGCGTGCGTTTCTCAGCAGTCCAGCGATGTCGCGAGGCATGTATCGATAGAGTGCATTCAGCCCGCTGCGCGAGTCGTGCATCTGGCCGAAGGCCGTCGATTTCGCCGATACGTCCTCCAGAACGCGGGCGCGGAAGACCACGCCGTGCTTCTGCGCCTCCAGCATGATCCAGCGTAGCGGCGCCATGGCAAGACTATCGTCCGGATAACCGCCGCCGACATTTGCGTGCACGCCAGCGAACCAAACCTGGCGGCTGGGTTCACTTACGGCGTCATGTGCGGCTTCTTTGGCTTCCTCGCGATCCATTCCTCCGTCGACCAGCGCCTCCTCGATCGCGTAACGCTTGCCTTCCGATTCTCGGCGTGCGTCTGCATCGTCGAAAGGAATGGGTGTGAAGGCGTCGCGCTCATCGTCGATTGAAAGAGCATGGCGCGTTATCTTAACCATTGGGAGCAGATCGTAACTCGGGAAGCTCATAGGGAAAACGTAACGGTCAATCACGACGCGCAGCTCTTCGATGGGCATTCCGTAGGCGCCAACCGTGTCCCAAAGGCCAAGAAACTCGATGCCGTTTTTTCCGAGCATGAAATTTGGCCTTTTGTCGCCGGGCGTTTGCGCGTCGCCATTTTCGACATGCGAGATGACGTAGTCGCGCAGGCGGCGCAGATACTTTTCGAGGCCGTGTTTGGTGTGGAATTTGTCCGATCGCAGCTTGCGATAGGCGCGCTCCGCAAATCGATCAAGTTCGGCTTCTGAATCCGCGTGAACAGGCAAGCCCTGCGAATTGACGAGTCCGATGAGCAGACGGATGGTGAACGCGCCGCGGCTGAAGCCGAAGCAGGCGATGCGCGGGAGTTCTTCCATTTTCTCCGCGGGAATCGGATCGCCGTAGGCATCCTTCAGCTCCTTGAGCGCGCATGCATAGTGGCGCGTCAGGAATTTATAGAGATCGAGCACATTGCGTTTGAGCCCGAACCCAAAGGCGCCTGTGAGCGCCGCCCACCAGCGGTGCTGGGACGAACCGACGCCGTCGTCGTAATAGGCGATCTGACCCTTGTCGGGGGTCATATCGAGCGCGTCATAGATGCGAAAGACGTTGGTCTTGAACAGCGACGCCGAACTATTGCCGGTGCCATCCGAAAACAGGATGATCGTCTTAACCATCGCGTGCTCCAGAAACGCAATCGTAGCAATAGCATGGAATTGAGCACAGGCCGATGCGACGCGCAAGCGCTCTCGCGCTCGACATGGCGGCGCCTTGCGACGACCACGCCGGAGGGCGTCGGCATGCCGACGAATTTATGCCCGGACACAGCGATCGAATCGGCGCCTGCGACCAAGTCGAAAGCCGGCGCGTCTTTGATGAAGGGCGGCCTCATGCTCGACTCAGCGCCGCGTCGCAATGGATATAGAGGTGGTGGATGGCGTTGTCGTCGAGCGTGGCGCGATCTCGCCCGGATCGTCGACGGCGCCTTTCACATGGCGGCGGTTCGCCATTGCAATGGATAGGCGCGATCGCCGAGATAGCGATGCGCGCCGCCCGCGCTTGAAATCGCACCCGCGCGCGCCGATCTTTGGCGGGTCGAGCTGAAAGGTGAAGATTGATGAATGAGCGCGATCCTTTTGACGCCGGCCAGCCGAACGCCAGCGGCCCGCGCGCCGCGCCTTATATACCGCCTCAGGCTCTGGAGGGCGTGCGGACCCGGCGCGTCATGGCGGTGGCGCTGGACTTGATCCTCATCACGGGCATGTCGGCGGCGCTGTTCGTCGCGCTCTTCATCTTGAGCGCCGGAATGTCGGCGTTTTTTCTGCCGCCGCTCTTCCCGATCGTCGCTTTCTTTTATAACGGGCTGACAGTCTCCGGCTGGCGCATGGCGACTCCCGGCATGGCCTTCATGGACCTCGAAATGCGGAGCATGGACGGCGGCCCCGTCCCCTTTCTCCAGGCGGCCGTCCATGCGGTGCTCTTCTATGTCACCTGGCTGCTGCCGCCGTTGCTGCTGGTGTCGCTCATCACGAGCGACAAGCGCTGCCTGCACGACATTTTGGCCGACGTCATCGTTTTGCGCCGTTCGTCCTAAAATCTGCACGTTCATGGACGCAAATCTGGCCTTGGCGCGAACCGCGCCGGCGCTCTAAATTAATATGTGAGCCTGGGATCAATCGAGCGTGACGAAAGAGCCGCGCGACGCGCCGCAATTCTACCTGACCTCTCCTGCGCCGTGCCCCTATCTGCCGGGCCGCGAGGAGCGGAAGGTTTTCACGCATCTTATCGGTCTGCGCGCCCCGGCGCTTAACGACACGCTGACGCAGTCAGGCTTCCGCCGCTCGCAGACCATCGCCTATCGGCCGGCCTGCGAGCAGTGCCGGGCCTGCGTCTCGGTGCGGGTCAAGATCGAGGAATTTACGCCGTCCCGGGGCATGCGCCGGATTCGGCGGCGCAATCTCGATCTTGTCAGCGAGGCGCGGCCGGCGCGCGCGACGCCGGAGCAATATGCGCTGTTTCGCCGTTATGTCGGCGCGCGCCATTCGGACGGCGGCATGGCGGATATGAGCATGGTCGATTATCAGATGATGATCGAAGACAGCCATGTGGACACGCGCCTTATCGAATATCGGCTCGGGCCGGAGCCGGGCGGCGACGCCGGTCCGCTCATCGCCTGCTGCCTCACCGACCGGCTCTCCGACGGGCTGTCGATGGTCTATTCCTTTTACGAGCCGGAGTTGGAGCATCGCTCGCTCGGCGCCTTCATGATTCTTGATCATGCGGAGCGGGCGAAGGGCTTCGGCCTGCCGCATGTCTATCTCGGTTACTGGGTCGAGGGTTCGCGGAAGATGGATTACAAGGCGCGCTTCCTGCCGCAGGAGCGGCTGGGCATGGGGGGCTGGACGCGGGTCGGCTGAAGCTGCGGCTCCTCGCAACCGCTTCCTGCGGCCGCCTTATTGTCACATCGCCGCTTTCAGCGCCGCCAAACGATTGGAAATCCGCTGCTCCCGCCGCGCGACGTTGAGCGTTGCGCCGCTCTCAGCCTCGATCGGCGTGATCGGCGCAGAGTTGGCGACCGCCTGGCGCGCGCATTCGCAGATTGCGGCGAAACGCTCCAGTCGCCGGGCAGGAAAGGCCAAGGTCCTTACCTCAATGCAAAACCCGCGTTTAGACTCGCTCCGCGCGTCCGCGCAAACGGCGACGCTGGCCTCCATCTCCTTCTTTAGGGCGATGAGCGCCGCGAGGTCGCGCTCAAATTTGTGTTCGGCGTTGGCGGCGTCGCGCTCCGCGTCGGCCAGCGCGATGAGGAAGGCTTCGAGCTCGACGAGGCGAGAAACAGCGGCCAGCGCGAGATCTTCGCGCGCCTGGATCAAGGCCTCGCGGGCGCGCCGAGCGAGATCGGCGATTTCATCGCGCGCCATATGCGCCTGTCTTAGGACATGCAGGCGCTCGGCGCTCGCGAAACGCATCTGCGCGCGCGCCTCGTCGATCGCTTGCTCAAGCTGGCGGATCGTCTCCCCGAGAGCCGCTTCCGCCAGCGCGGCTTCGTTAGGGCCGACGACATCGCTCGCCCCGTCAGACAGGGCCGGCTCCGCCGGATTCGCAATCGCTTCAATCATGCCAATTTTCTTCCCGCCGTCGTCCGACGCAATATGTGCCGCTCTGCTTATGCGCCGGCGCCGGCTAAGGCGGCGTTAAATGACGAGAGAAATTCTATCCGCCGCTTTTACTCGGCGCTAACTGCGTTTTCTAACGCTTTTCGGCGGTAATCTTCCGGCAAAGGAAACGACAGCAGAATGCCGCCGGGCTCGGGGAGGCGTTCATGTCGATTTCTTGGATTGTTATCGTTGCGTTTTTTGGCTTCGCCGGCCTCATCTGGGTCGTATACGACCAGCTCGTCATGCTCGATTCGCATTGCGAGCGAGCGACGGCGGACATCGAAGCGCAACTCAGGCGGCGTCATGCGCTATTGCCGAAGCTGCTCGAAACCATGCGCGCTTTCTCGCAGCAAGAACGCCAAGCGGTTGGGCAAGCGATGGAGATCGTCGCCAAGGCGCGCGCCGCCGCTCTGCGCGCCGCGTCGCCTCAGGCGCAGCTCCTCGCCGAAACGACGCTCGGCGACGGCGTTCGCACGCTGCTCACGATCGCGGAATCCCATCCTGAACTTCGCGTTTCGCAGGGCTTTTGCGAATTGCGAAGCGAGATCGCCGATGCGGAGCACAAGCTCGCCGCTTCTCGCCGCTACCTGAATGAGGCGGTGAGCGAATATAATGCGACGCT
>CAZCJY010000165.1:2748-6092 GCA_964498975.1 uncultured Methylocystis sp. | reverse complement strand
CGTGCTGCTGGATCAAATTCGCGCGATCGACAAGCAGCGGCTCGTCAAGCGCTTGCCCTTGAAAGTCAGAGCGACGCGAAAGCCGGCGGCGCGGCTTCCCGTCGTCATCGGCGCGACGATCGCCGTGCGCAAGTGGTCATGCATTTCCGACGGCGAAACAATCAGACATGGCCGCGTCTTCTGAATTTCGCTCCCGACCGTCGGATCAAGCGCGGCGAGCCAGATTTCGCCGCGCTTCACCACGTTAGCTTTTCGTCGCCTTCATTGCCAAACTCTGGCCAGAGAAGCGCGTCGTCGCCACTCTCCGCGATACGGCAGGCGTCATCGCTCCAACCTTCGCGCACACGCTTCTTGAGCGGCGTGACGACAAGGCGGCCTTTCTCGACGGTCATTTCGACATCGTCCCCGACATCCGCCCCAATTTCGGCAAGGAACGGCTTGGGGATAATCAAGCCGGAAGAGTTTCCCATCTTTCGAAGAGCGCTGCGCATGGCACATCCAACAATGTTATAACTTAGTTATAACGTCCATGCTTAGATTTGCAACTCCTCACTTCAAAAACACATAAATATCGACATCGACATTCGCGTCGTCGCCTTTGAAGTCGGTAAGATATTCCTCGATGATGAGGTCCTTGGTGTCCAGGCCCTTTTCGTCGAGAAATGCGGCGATCGCCTCATAGGTCGCGTCGATTTCGTCATAGGCGCCGCGATGCTGGAACTTGAGCGCCTTCCCGGCGGGCGACGCCCCGACGGTTATGCCCTCGGGCAGTTTAGCCTTGCCTTCCGGCGCGGCCGTGAGCGGCGCCATCGCTTCAAAAGTGAAGCCCGCATCGTCCGTCTTGGTAAAAACGGCGATGGGGCGGCCATTGGCGGCAAGGCCCGCCTTGGCGACGGCGGCGTTGAGCTGCGCCATCGCCTCGGCAAGCGTCTTGGCGGCGTCCTCCCACTTGCCCTGGCCCTTGAGCACGACCGCGGGACGCGCATCGACCGTGACAGTCTGGCTCATCACGGCCTGCGCCGCATCGTCGACCGCCCCGGGCTTCGTTTCGCCCGGCTCAGCGGGCTTCACGTCCGCGCCCGCCTTCGGCGCCGGCGCTACTGGAGTGGCAGGCTTTAC
Source organism: uncultured Methylocystis sp. (assembly GCA_964498975.1). Classification (GTDB taxonomy): domain Bacteria; phylum Pseudomonadota; class Alphaproteobacteria; order Rhizobiales; family Beijerinckiaceae; genus Methylocystis. Next base: position 4,973 of record CAZCJY010000165.1, on the reverse strand, counting down.
CGGCTTGTCATCGGCCTCCTCGCCGCCGGGAAACAGCGCGCGCTCGGAATAGATCGCGGCCGCGGCGATCAGCACGGTAAAAATCGCCAGCGCGCGCCAGTGACGCCGCAGACTGTCCAGCAAGCCGGGTTCTTCGTCCATTCTTCCTGCGTCCTTCGTCAATGAGGCCTTCTGACCCGCCTTCTCGCGCGCAATTGCGTCGCGCGTCGAGCGCGGCGCGGCGGTGGCGCGTCGGCTCGGCATTCTCTATATACGAGCGCGCCTCCTGGAGAATAGGCCAGAACCTTGCCTGCACCGCCGCACCCGCTCGATCATCGCCCGATTCTGCGCATGAACGGCGCGGGAAACGAGATTCTCATTCTCGATCTGCGCGGGCTCGACCATGAACTCGCGCCGCAGGAGGCGCGCGCCATCGCCCGCTCGCCCGGCCTGCGCTTCGACCAGCTCATGGCGCTCTACGCGCCGCGCAGCCGCGACGATGACGCCTTCATGCGCATCTATAATGTCGACGGATCGCTTTCGGCCGCCTGCGGCAATGGCGCACGCTGCGTCGCCTATGCGCTAGGGCGCGAAGGAAAAGACGCATTGCGGCTGGAAACCGACGCCGGATTGATCGAGACCCGCCGCGATGGCGAGACGGTCTTCACCGTCGATATGGGACGCCCGCGTCTCGACTGGCGCGAGATACCGCTCGCGCGCGCCGTCGCGAATACGCGCGACGTTGCGCTCGATCCGCCCGTCGCGGGCGCGCCCGCGCGCTTTTCCGCCGTGAGCATGGGCAATCCCCATGCCGTTTTCTTCGTGCCCGATGCGGCGCAAATCGAACTCGAAAAGCTTGGGCCGACGCTCGAACGTCATCCGATGTTCCCGCAACGCGCGAACATCTCCTTCGCGCAGGCGCTCGCGCGCGACGATATTCTGCTGCGCGTATGGGAGCGCGGGACAGGCGCGACAAAGGCATGCGGCTCGGCCGCCTGCGCGACGCTCGTCGCCGGCGCCCGCGCCGGGCTGACGGAGCGCGCCGCGCGCCTGCGCCTGCCGGGCGGCGATCTTCAGATAGATTGGCGCGCCGACGATCACGTCATGATGACCGGACCCGTCGAATTCGAATTCCAAACGACGCTCGACCCGCGCATCTTTCAGGGCCTCGCCGCGTGAACGCGCCGCTGCGCCACGCCGAGGTTGTCACCTTCGGATGTCGGCTCAACGCTGTCGAGTCACCAGAGCTCGCGCGCGCGCACGCCGGCGTCGGTGAGACGATCGTCGTCAACACTTGTGCCGTGACGAGCGAAGCGACAAGGCAGGCGCGGCAGGCCATCCGCCGTATTCATCGCGAGCGCCCGACCGCAGAAATCGTCGTCGCCGGCTGCGCCGCGCGCGTCGATCCACAAGGCTTCGCCAAGATCGACGGCGTAACGCGTGTGATTACCGAGCACGCGCCAAATCGCGCGCTTGGCGCCGATGAAGGCACGCGCGGCCTGCTCGCGGTGCAGAATGGCTGCGACCATCGCTGCACCTTCTGCATCATTCCATTTGGACGCGGCGCCTCGCGCTCGGCGCCGCCTTCCGAGATCATCGCGCAGGCGCGCGCGCTCGTCGCAGCCGGCAAAAAGGAGATCGTGCTCACAGGCGTCGATCTGACGAGCTATGGCGCCAATCTTGGCGACGGCTGGACGCTGGGGCGCCTCGTGCGTCTGCTGCTGCGCGAACTCCCCGATCTGCCGCGTCTGCGGCTCTCTTCGATCGACTGCATCGAAGTCGATAACGACTTGCGCACGGCGATCGCCGAAGACGCGCGGCTCTGCCCGCATCTTCATCTGTCATTGCAGTCTGGAGACGATCTGATCTTGAAGCGCATGAAGCGGCGCCATTCGCGCGAAGACGCAATCGATCTTTGTCGCGAACTTCGCAAGGCGCGTCCCGACATTGTCTTCGGCGCCGATTTCATCGTCGGCTTCCCCACCGAGACGGAAGAGATGTTTTCGCGCACGCTCGATCTCATCGATGCGTGTGAGCTCACGCATCTTCACGTCTTCCCTTTTTCTGCGCGCCCGGGAACGCCCGCCGCGCGCATGCCGCAAGTCCCGTCGCAAGTCGCGAAAAATCGCGCGGCGCGATTGCGCGAAAAGGGCGAGGCCGCGCTTGCGCGTCACCTGGATGCGCAAATCGGCAAGAGACTGCGGTTTCTAACCGAGCGCGGCGGGACGGCGCGCTCGGTTAGGAAC
>CAZCJY010000165.1:0-2738 GCA_964498975.1 uncultured Methylocystis sp. | reverse complement strand
TCGATCATCTGGCCCGCTTCGACGCGCTCGTCACCGATCATGACGGGCGGGCGCTGATGATGCGCGTCATGGCTTGCGATAGCTGATCCGATAAATGGCGCCGTTCTGATCGTCGGTGACGAGCAGCGAACCATCGGCAAGCTCGGCGACGTCGACGGGCCGCCCGAGATAAGAGCCGCCGCCAACGTTCCAGCCTTCCGCAAAAGGCGTGCTGGTTTTCGCGCCGGCTAGCGTCACCATCACGCGCGCGCCGATCGGCACGCTTCGATCCCAGGAGCCATGCTGCGCCGTGAAGATCGCGCCGCGATATTCATTCGGAAGCATCTCGCCGCGATAAAAAGCCATGCCGAGATCGGCTGCGTGCGGCGCCGTCTCCACGACAGGAAAGACGACGTCTTTCGGCGGCGCATCGCCCGCATATTCATGGGTGCGCACATCTCCGCCGCCATACCAGGGAAAGCCGAAATTCAGTCCCGGCCTGTCGGCGCGATTGATTTCGCCCGGCGGCGTATCGTCGCCCATGGAATCGACCTGATTGTCAGTGAACCAGAGAGAGCCACCGGCGTCGAACGCCATGCCGACGGAATTGCGAACGCCAGTTGCGAAGACTTCGCGATTGGAGCCGTCGAGATTCATGCGGATGATTCCGCCAATGCCAGTCTTTTCGTAAAGCGCAAGCTTCTCGCGCGGCGCGACATTATGCGGCTGGCCGAGCGAGATATAGAGCTTGTCATCGGGTCCGACGCGGCAGACGCGCGCGGAATGGCCTTGGCTCTCCTCGCTGCGCGGTATAAGTTCGCCCGCCTTCACGATGACCTTGGCGTTCACAGCAGCATCGCGCCACTTATTCTCTGCGTCATCAAAGCGCGTGACGCGATTGCGCTCGACGAGAAACAACGCGCCGTCCTTCGAAAAGCACAGGCCATGCGGCATGGTGAATTTCATGGACGGCGCGAAGGGCTCGATCGCGGCGGCCTTGCCTTCGCCGGGCGTCAGCACATAGACGCCTTTTTCCGCCGTGCCGACGAAGATCGCCTTGCCGTCGCGCCCGACCGCGAGCGTGCGCGCGTCCGGCGCGAGCGCATAGAGCGCAATCGAGAAGCCGGACGACAGTTTGATGCGCCTCAAGATCGCTTCGATCTCGCCGCTGCGGTTGTTCTGGGTAGCCGCGCTTTGAGCGACTGCGGCGCTGACGCCGATGAATGCGACAAGAAAATAAGGAGCGAAACGAATGCGCATGGGCGCCCGCCTTTCGACGATCTTCGCAATTCATATAAGGCGGCAAAAAGGGCGAGGCCAAGAGGCCCCGCCCCGCATCGCGATCTATTCCGCTCAGTAGCGGGTGGACTGGTCGCGCATCGTCGACGTCGTATCTTCCCAATAGGGGGACGAGCCGTAGTTCTTATGCAGGCGCGTTTCCCAATCGCGATCGCTCCAGCTGTCTTCGGTGAATTCCGGGGCGTTCTGCAACTGCTCTTCTGTCACATTGGCGACATATCCGCCGAGATTGGTATCGTAGCGGAAGGCCTTCCAGGGGAGCGGGTATTCGCCTTCGCCGAGGCCGAGGAAACCGCCAAAAGTCATTATCGCGTAGCGCACCATTCCCGACATGCGATCGATCATCAGATGGTCGATCTCGCCGATCTTGTCGCCAGAGGCGTCATAGACGCTCGTCCCTTCGACCTTGTCGCTGGAAATAAGGTTGGCGTTTGGCTGTGCCATGCCCATGGTAACCTCCTGCAGCGCGCTCCACAGCGACGCTATTGTCGATTATGCCGCGCTCGTCGCCAAAAACATTTCGTGATGTTCTATGTTCCGCGCATGAACGAAAAAAGGCAGTTGTTTCATAAGCTGGGCCGCGGGTTTCCTCTTGGCGCAAAACACGTTAATGCAACGCCTAGGGGGCGTCGCCCGGCAGGAACTCGCGCATGACTCTGGATTTCGCCGTCGGCTGGGAAGTCTTCGAGATCATATGGATCAATATTCTGCTTTCCGGCGACAATGCTATTCTCATTGCGCTCGCCTGCCGCCAATTGCCCGTCCGCCAGCGGCGCTGGGGCGTGTTTCTCGGCGCGCTTGGCGGCGTCATCCTGCGCATCGCTTTCACGCTCGTCATCGTCGAGATGATGGCCATTCCCTATCTCAAGGTCGTCGGTTCCGCGCTGCTGCTGATCGTCGCCGTCAAATTGCTGATCGACGAGACTGAACATTCCGATGTGAAGGCCAAGCCCAATCTATGGGGCGCCGTCGGTTCGATCATCATGGCCGATGCGGTGATGTCACTCGACAATGTCATCGCCATCGCGGCGGCGGCGCGCGGCTCGGCGAATCTCATCGTCTTCGGTCTGGCTCTGTCGGTGCCGATCGTGATGTTCGGCGCCGGCGCGCTCCTGAAGGTTCTGGAGCGATTCCCGATCCTCGTCTGGGCGGGCGCTGGTCTTTTGGGGTGGGTGGCGGGCGACATGGCGGCTGCCGATCCCGTCGTCGCCGAGCATGTGCATTTCACGGATCACAAGACGCTCGAACTGGGCTTGTCGATCGCCGGTTGCGCGCTCGTGCTGATTGTCGCTTTTGCCGTGGAGGCCTATCGCCAATGGCGCGAGGATCAACGCGGCGACGAAAAGTCCTAGCGCGCTTTCCGATCAGACGGAATCGTCTGATCGACAAGAAATCGCGCTAAATCAATAAGCTGGAGCAAGTTCTGATCGAAAAAGTCTGTCAACTTTTTCGGAACTTGC
>CAZCJY010000164.1:0-6109 GCA_964498975.1 uncultured Methylocystis sp. | reverse complement strand
GAACGCGGCGACGCCGAAATCCGACAGGGCGCGCTCATCAACGCCGCTTGAGCGGGACGGCAAGCCAAAGGAGTGAAGGGCAATGAGCAATATCGTTCGTGACAGCGAAGTGTGCGAATTGACCAATCCGCCGTTCTACTCCTTTGGCGAAAAGGTGAAGGCGAAACGAACCATTCGCAACGATGGCACATATGCCGGAAAGGAGATCGGTGAAGTTCTCGCCAAGAAAGGGGAAGAAGGATACGTCGTCAGCATCGGCACCTTCCTCCAGCAATTCTATATTTACGGCGTCGAATTCGTTGCAAGCGGCAATCGCGTCGGGATGAAGCGCAAGGAGCTGGACCCCGCCGATCCCCGCGATGAGGATGAGGAACTCCCCTTGCCCGGAGGAGCGCAAGCGTGATCGAATCGCGGCAGCCAAAATATCAGTGGGGGCGAAAGGTAAAAACCCTGATCGATCTGCGTAACGACGGAAGCTTTCCAAATGCAGATCCCGAGGCCTTGCTCGTCTCCAATGGAGGCGTTGGGGAAATCGTTCAGGTCGGCGCTCATACGGAGTCGAACACCCCCATTTATCTCGTCGAGTTCGGCGACGGTCTCGTGGTTGGCTGTCTGGAGGAAGAGATCGAACCTTTGTAACGAGCGATGGCGAATATGTTGCGATCGACAGTCTTGAAACAAGCGGAGTGTGGCAGGCCGTCACAGCCGAATGATCTGGATTTCAAGAGAATCGAGCGCGCATTGGGGGCGCGGCGACGCTATCGCTATGTGTCGCCTGTCTTAGTGAAGACGGCGAATGGCTACAAAATCACGAGCCCCTGCTGCTCCAGAAATATCGATCCCGAAGGCGGAGTCGTGGATATCGCCTTGGTGCTTTTCGACGAAGGCAATCGGAATTGGCGCCTCCTTCGCAAGAACCACGACTGCGGCGTATGGGAGCTCGACAGCCTATATGTTCGCTTGACCGAACTTCTCGGTCATTTGAACGAAGACCCTGATCGCCGATTTTGGCAATGATCTCCTGTTCAGAAAAGGACTCGCCATGGCCGTTAGCGTTGAAGAACTGACGGAAATCGACAAAATCCTCTCTGACGCCGAGAAGGCGCCTTTGGCGGTGTCGGAGCTGCGGCGCAAATTTCCGCATTTGTCTTGGACGAAATGCGATGCCTCGGATGTCATCGAGACGCCCTATCGCACCTACCCCCATTGCGACGTCCATCTGTTGGATGGCGGCGATCACTGCGTTCACGTTACGGCGGAGCCCGAGCAGGCGACGGGCGTTGTGCTCGCTTATCGGAGTGTGGTGATATGAACGCGCCTGTTGGAGTTGATGCGGGACAACTGCAAGCGGAAGCTGGGATGGAAGCGGACGCTGCATCCATCATCCCGTTGTCGGATCCCGACATAACGCTTGCCGACATCGCGGCGGTCGAGGCGGTCATGCGATCGAGCCGCCTCTCGAGCGGGCCTGTCATGGAGGCTTTCGAAGCTGGCTTTGCGGCCTATCTTGGCCGGAAATACGCCGTCGCAGTTCCAAGCGGAACCATGGGGCTTCTGCTCGCGCTTACGGCCTATGAAATCGGCCCCGATCATGAAGTCATCGCCTCGCCTTATTCGTTTCGCGAGACGGCGCACGCTATAGCGCTCGCCGGGGCGCGGCCGGTGTTTGCCGACATCGACTATTGGGCAGGCACAATTGCGCCGGAGAAAATCGAAGCGCTTATTACGGAGCGAACCTGCGCGATCGTCGCATCCAACACCAACGGCCATCCGGCGGCGTGGTCGGAGCTGCAGAGTCTGGCGAAGAAGCACCGGCTTGTTCTGCTGGAAGATTCCACCGAAGCCATTGGCTCAAGATATAAGGGCGAACTCGTTGGCACGTTCGGCGACGCCGCCGTGTTCGATTTCTCGCAGCCGGGCGTGCTTATTTGCGGCGAAGGCGGAATGGTCGTCACCGACGACATTGACGTGGCGGTCGCCATGCGTCGTCATCGCGCGCACAAGCCAGAAGAGCGGTCGTCGGTCGTCGTCAGCGGCGCCGCGCCCTATCAGGGCGCGATGAGCGACATTGCCGCGGCGCTTGGACTGTCGCAACTCGACCGCGTCGAGGAGATATTGGAGAAACGCAAACTCATCGAGCATTACTATTTCAAACACATAAAGTCATTCGAGGGCATCAAGGATCCCTATTTGGCTCCGGATGTGACCGAGGTGAACTGGTTTCTTTACGTCGTCCACCTAGGGACGCGCTTTAGCCGGTCGAGCCGCGACGCGATTGTGGAGGATTTGCTCGTCGAGCAGGTCGAGGCCGCCAGCTATTGCAATCCTTTGCATTTGCAAAGGCGTTATTTTGACTTTGGCTATCGTCGCGGCAATTGCCTCGTTGCCGAGAAGGTGGCGGATCGAGCTGTTGCGCTCCCATTCCATGCTCATCTCGAAGAGGAGCAGATCGCCTTCATTGTAGAGAAGATGAAGGAAGCATCGGTCAATGTGGGCGCTGGCGCTGCCATTTACTAGACACGTCGAGATCATCCCTACAACTCTGACATGCAAAAGGAGAGAATGAATGGCGACTGTAACAATCATGCCTTCGGGAAAGACGATCGAGGCCGCCGAGGGTGCGAGCTTGCTCGATATCCTTTTGTCGACCGAGGAGCCGATTGCGCATAAATGCGAAGGCCAGGCGCAATGCGGCTCGTGCCACATCTTTGTTCAGGAAGGACGGAAGGGCCTGTCGAAGATCGCGCGGGAAGAAAACGAAAAGCTCGACAGCATTGTCGGGGTCGGATCGAAATCCCGTCTCGCTTGCCAGGCGAAAATTCTCGGGACCGAAAACGTCAAGGTCGAATTACTCGGCTTCTCGTCTGGCTTTTAATATCAGAGAGTGAGATGGAGTCCGCAATCATGATGATACATGTGCGCTTCGCGCCAAACGGCGCCGTCGTGGAGATCAGCGAGCGGCCCGCCGCGGTTTCTCCGCAAGACTGGTTCAACTGGCTCAGCGACAACGCCGGCGACGTCTATCAGGCGCTTGCTGGCGGGCGTGGACTCTTCCGCTTAACGCCCGAGAGACTCGAGGCGCTGCGTACGGAGATCGCAGCCAATACCGCCGCCTGATCATGGACGCCTCGCCATCCGAGGCGAAGATAGGACTGCCTGTTCCTTCGGCGCGATAGGGTTTGCTGAAGGAACAGGCTCGAGCTTCCATCAATCGAGCTATTGAAGGACGGCGGTTGGCGGGGTTTAGATCGCTTTCCGCGCGAGCATTATGGAAACGGCGCCACAGCTGACGATCCTCAGATGCTCAGCTTAAAAATTTCTCCTGGAAGAGACGAAGTTTGTCCTGCGTGTTGAGGCCATCCTTAATGGTCCATTTGTTTTCATAGAAGAACATATTCACAGCGCGCGTAATCTCCTTGCCGTGAATGTACCAGCGCGCGACTCCATCGGGGAAGATCACGGCAGGCCCATCTTCTCGATGCGGCGCTCCCTTTTCGGTCCAGATTTTGGAGCCGGAATAAAGATAGCAGCCAGCCAATCGAGACATATCGTCCTGATTGCTTTCCTTGACGACGGTCATCTCCATTGGCCGATCTCCAGGCTAGGCGGATGCGATGGAGACGACCAAGCAAGAAGCGCGCTTCTCGCGTCATAACTCATGAGAACCGTGGATCACGACGCATCGGATCCGGCAAGATTCATGCATTCAGGAATAGAAATATTGAAGACGAAATTTTGTGTTTGTTTTTCCGCCATTTTCGGACCGGAGATTGTCGATATTTATCGACAATTTTCCTATTCACGAGCGGATAATCTGGCGGCAGGCGTAGCGGCAGGATTTGAGTTGGAAAGAAACGCATAATGGGAGTTCGGAGAATGGGGGAGGAAGTCGAGGTCTTTGTAATTTGCGCCGCCAACAGCTTGGACCGTGGCCAGGCCAAAGCGTTCAGCCTGTCTCGCATTACCGAAAGCGAGGAAGCGAGACCGTTTTCAATATTTGTCGTTCGAACGGTCGGCGATCAATATTTCGGCTACGTCAATGCTTGCCCGCATCAAGGGACATGGCTGAATATTGGCGAAGGACGTTTTTTTGGTGAAGACGGAAAGCGTCTTCGGTGCGGGAGACACAAGGCCGAATTCGAGATCGAGACCGGTCTATGCGTCAAGGGACCCTGTAAGGGCAAAGCGATTGAGCCTATCCCGCTTGTCGTCGTTGATGGGGATGTCTGTCTCTGCGGGATCGAACTCGCCGAAGAAGATCATAGCGTGTTTGACGAATTTGATGACACGATGGAAATCATGATCCATCCCGACTGATCGTTCTGCGCAATCGGGCGGCTCTTAGATGTCTGATAGCGGCGCCCGCGACAAGATTCAAAGGCGACAAAATGACTGTGGCTGAACTCATCCAACAACTATCCGAACTGCAAGGGCAGGCGGTTGTATTGATGGAAAGCGACGGAGGATTGTCGCGCGTCAGCGCCGTCCAGTTTGTTGAAGGGCAGGGGCCTGGAGCGCCGGCCGAAGTAATCCTCACGCCGAGCATGGATGAATGAGACGTTGTGGACAGCGCGCCTATTCTTGTTGGAGCTCAATTTTCGCCGGTAACGGTATGCCAAAAAAACCCTCTTCTTCGCCGCCCCAGGCTCTATGAAGCGCTAGGGCCTCTCGCCATTTGGATTGCTCAACTTCTGTCGCGGTTCGATGCGTGATCTTGCCGACGGGGTTTTCGGCGAGCAAGAACGCTTTGCCATTCCTGATAAAGCGATTGAGATCTTTTGTGTCGGTGGGACGCACGACGCAACGCGGAGATTCGTCAATAAGAATGGTCGTCGGCATCATGAGGTGCGGCTCCAGCTTTTTGGCAGCGTCTCCAATCGGACTTAAAATCCGTCCTCCTTGCGGCCCCAAGGATGTGATCCCGGAACGAGCGCGGCCTTGATCCCCGCCTTTTCGATGTCAGCCAAGCTTTTGTATAAGGTTCCTTCGTGCATCAGCGCGCCACTCTTGGTCATGATCGCGACATAGCGCGTCGCCGTATCCACTTCGCATAAATAGCCGCCGCCGGGATCGCTCGTGCTTCGCGCATTACCGTCCCAGTCGACAAAATAGCCCGCTTCCGACATGCCTGATCCTGCCTTTTAAAGAGCCGACCGCGCGGCTTTCGAGCAAATTTCTTGCCATTATGTCAGGAGGACGAGACCGTCGATGTCTTGCCGTCGAGCAGGAAATAGACCGCCGGGAATAAAAGTTGCTTGAGCAAGACGCCTTCGTCTTCGCGTCATCGGCGGACCAAACATGGGAGAAACAGCGTGTCGGACCTTGCTCAAAGAAACGCGTCGCTCAACGACATGAAAGAGATATGGGCGTTGATGCGGGATTCCGCGGCGGAGCTTCCCTTCGATGTCGAGAATGAAGCCGAGCAGGAACGGGTTCTGACGGAAGTCATGGAATGTTGCACAGCAGAAATGTCGCCGCTTGTCGTTGACGGCAAGAAAGCGGTCGTAGGGGCCCTGCTGGCCAAACGCGACCAATTCGACTGGGGATTTAGGAACAAGAAAACGATAAACGTCTCACTCGCCGCAGTGGCGGCGAGCCATCGGGATCAGGGCGTACTAAAGATGCTGATCGAGGGGATTTGCAAGCAGGAGGCCCCTGTCTATGTTGGGGTGAAAACCGGCGAAGGGCACGGTTTGGCCGTCGAGCTCAAGGGGTCTGGCTTCTCGCTAGAGGAGACTAACGAGTCTGGCGAGCTCTATAAATGGGAGCCTTCCGCCCAAGAGACGCTGTGAGCGTCCATTCCCTCAAAGCTCCTCTTCGCCTGCCCCACTGCGGGCGAGGCCTTTTTCGAGGATCGAAAAGCATTTCTTAAGGCGGAGATATTCAGCTTCGTCCACTTTGACTTCGCGACCTGAGCAAGGCTCCGGCGTTTCGGACCGAACGGCTTGGACCGCTTCAAAAAGCACTTGCTGGAGCTGAAATATCCGCTCGTTGGCGCGTTCCAGATATGGCAGCGGATTGGAACGGATATTGGTTTCGTGCAGGGCGTCCAATTCGAGCAGTCGCGCAAAGCGTCGCTCCGTCAGCCGGTCGGCCAAGCCAAAATCAT
>CAZCJY010000163.1:1480-6112 GCA_964498975.1 uncultured Methylocystis sp. | reverse complement strand
GCGATCGTGATTTTGCGATCGTCGAAGAGCTTCGCGATTTGATGTCGGCCAATGTGGGAGTCGTCCGTGACGGTAGAGGCCTAACGGTGGCGGTGCGGTCCATCCGACGCATGATGTCTCAGACGAGCGATATCGAAGCACATAATATGCTGACGACGTCGTTGCTGATCGCCGCCGCGGCGCTTGAACGGCGCGAGAGCCGCGGCGCACATTTCCGCTCGGACTATCCGCATCCCGATTCCGCGCTCGCACGCCGTTCGCGGATGACGCTGGAAGCCGCGCTGCGCATCGCCGACGAGGTCGCCGCATGAGTTCCGAACTATCGCCGCTTCTCGTCGAAGACGCCGTGCGGGCTACGCTGGCGGAGGATTTGGGGCGTGCGGGAGACATCACGACGCAGGCGACGATCCCGGCCGGCGCCACGGCGCGCGGCGCAATCAGAGCGCGTGAGGCGGGCGTCGTCGCCGGGCTTGCGCTTGCGCGCGAAGCCTTCCGGTTGATCGATGCGCGCGTCCTGTTCGAGGCGAAGGTCGACGATGGCGCGCATGTCGAGGCCGGCGAGTCCATCGTTGCAATCTCTGGTCCCGCGCACGCAATCCTTTCAGCCGAGCGCGTCGCGCTGAATTTCCTCGGACGGCTCTCTGGCGTCGCGACGCTGACGGCGCGTTATGTGCGCGCCGTCGCCCACACGCGCGCGCGCATTTGCGACACGCGCAAAACAACGCCGATGTTGCGCACTTTCGAGAAATACGCCGTGCGTTGCGGCGGCGGCGTCAATCACCGCTTCGGTCTCGACGACGCCGTGCTGATCAAGGACAATCACATCGCCGTCGCCGGCGGCGTCGCGCAAGCGCTACGCGCCGCCAAGGCGCATGTCGGACATTTGGTGAAGATCGAAATCGAAGTCGATACGCTCGACCAGTTGCGCCAGGTTCTTGACGAAGGCGCCGACGCCGTGCTGCTCGACAATATGAGTCCTGACGACTTGCGTCAGGCGGTCGCGATGGCCGGCGGCCGCATGATCTGCGAAGCCTCGGGCGGCGTCACGCTCGATAATGTGGCGGCGATCGCGGAAACCGGGGTCGATCTTATTTCCGTCGGCGCGCTCACGCACTCCGCGCCAGTGCTAAATCTCGGCCTCGACATCGAAATCGACCAATAAATCGGTGCCGGCCAAGCTCCAGCGGGACAAAAAAGCGCGAAGCTTCCTTGCCGCAGCTTGCGCTGCTATAATTGCCGCCATCCTCCCCGCAACTTGAAGAAACGCCAGGCTACATGCCCTCATCCTTCGCGCACAAACTGATCAATCGAATGCGACGAAGGCTCTGGGGCTCGCCCATTTCGTCTATGCCCCTCCCCTTCAGGGCGGAGGCGACGCGCGATAAGACGCTCGCCGCCGAAATCGGCGATTACGAGCGAGCCGTTGGTTCCGCTCATGGCGCCGGCTCGCTGCCGCTGCGCACATTGTTGCGCGTCGAGCGTTTGCTGACCGGAACGTCGATCTTCTCCGCCGAAACGGGATGCGGAAAATCGACGATCTTTCTTTCTCGCATCGCCGAGCGACACAAGGTCTTTTGTCTTGATGATCGTGGCGAGGAAGCGTCAAGCGTCGACTATTTCATGAACTGTCCAGCGACGCGGCCGGAGCGTCTCGATCTCGTCTTTGGCCCGACGCAATTGACGCTGCCGCGATACGCAGATCATATTCCCTATGATCTCGTGTTGATCGACGGCCCGCACGGCTTTCCGTTCCCCGAGCTCGAATATTACTATTTCTACCCGCACCTAAAGACGGATGGGCTTCTCGTCGTCGACGACATCCACATCCCCACCATCAGCCGGCTCGCCGATTTCCTGAGCGAAGACCGCATGTTCGAGAAAATCGAGTTCATCGGCTCGACCGCGATCTTCCGGCGCACCGACGCGCCCGTCTTCGATCCGCTGGGCGATGGCTGGTGGGCGCAGGACTTCAACCGCCGGCGCGCGGATTTCTCGAAGGACATTTATCTGAAAGACGGCAAACGCCGCGCGCCGATTTCATTTGAGGGAACGTTCTAAAAATGCGCTGGCCTGCGCCGCCGCTCACGAGAGCAAGTTCCGAAAAAGTTGACAGACTTTTTCGGAACTTGCTTCAACTTATTGATTTAGCGCGATTTATTATCGATCAGACGATTCCGTCTGATCGGAAAACGCGCCAGCGGCGGCCTTTCGATCGAACTGCGACAAACGGGCCAATTGCAAGCCGCGCTTCTCCAGCATCTCCGGCAAGCGCGGCGACAGCAGAAACGCCAGCTCCTGCTCGCGCGTGATGGTCACGGAGTCCAGCGTCTTGAGTTCATCGTCTACATGGCCGGGATGGCACATGATGAGATGCCTGCGCCCCGGCGCCCGCAGATAGGTTTGAAACGCCTTCGCATAATCGCGGCCGGGATGAAAATCCGAAAAACCGGCGAATCCGTCATTGACCTTGAAGCCGCGCTTGCGCGCCTCGCGCCTAAATCCGCCAGCGAGCGAGCGCACGGCAAGGGCCTTGCGGGCCTGGGCGCCGCGCGCGGCGATGCGGTGCAAGCCGTCGCCCGCGTCGCGCAGCCAAGCTCGGTCTTGCAGCTTTCGCGCGCTCATCGCATCCAGCAGCGCCGTCCTTATGCCGGGCAGGACGTGGACATGCTGATGTCCGTCCACGTGATCGGGCGCGCGCTCGATGACCGCTTCGAAGCGATCGAATTGGCGATCGATCTCGGCGCGGATTTCGTCCATCGGCAGCCTGCGCGCCAGCGCCATGCTAATGACCTTCGAAACCGGGGGAAATTTTCCATCCGGCGCGAATTTCGGCATAGCTGCGAGAGGGCTCCCCAAAGTGAGATTAAAATGCAAACCGACATCGGCGTCATGCGCGCGACGAAGCAGCTCGCGTCCCATCGCCGGCCAACGCGGTCCGTTGACCAGCGCCGAAACGGCGGTGAGCCGGCCGGCGTCGAGCGCTTCGAGAATGCCGGCGCTCACGCCATAGGACAGGCCGTAATCGTCCGCGCAAAGCGCGACCCTCCGCTCCTTGGCCATCAAGTCGCCCTCCTTACCCTGACGCGCGCGACGCACGGTTTTCGCCTATGCTGCGCCACGAAATGCTGATTAAAACCGTCGCCATGAACACGTTCGACGCCCAGACGCCCGATATATCCCTCGTGATCCCTGTGTTCAACGAGGCAAAGAACCTCCGCCCGCTGGCGGCGCGGCTCGCGCCGGCCGTGGAGAGTTGCGGCGTCTCTTTCGAGGCAATCTTCGTCGACGATGGATCGGCCGACGACAGCCTCGACATTTTACGCGCGCTCTGCGCCGCCGAGCGGCGTTTTCGCGCTCTGTCGCTGTCGCGCAATTTCGGCAAGGAGGTGGCGATCGCCGCCGGGCTCGACCATGCGCGCGGACGCGCCGTCGTCATCATGGACGCCGATCTGCAGCACCCGCCGGAAGTCATCGCGCAATTCATCGAGAAATGGCGGGAAGGATATAAGAACATTTACGGTCAGCGCTTGGACCGCGCGACAGACCCCAAACTGCGGACATTCTTTACCCGCATCTTCTATCGCGTGCTGGAGAAGTTCGGCGACGTGAGCTTGCAGCCCGGCGCCGGCGACTTCCGCCTGCTCGACCGGCAGGCCGTGGACGCGCTTCTGACGATGCGGGAGCGCGCGCGCTTCAACAAGGGACTTTTTGCCTGGATCGGCTTCAAATCGATCGGCGTGCCCTTCGATGTCGAGAGCCGAGTAAGCGGGGAATCGAAGTTCAGCTTCGGCCGGCTCGTGCGCTTCGCGCTCGACGGACTGATGTCCTTCTCCTCGATCCCGCTCAAAGTCTGGACCTATGTCGGGCTGGGGATTTCCTTCTTCGCGCTCGCCATGGCCGGCTATTATTGGGTTCGCACCATGCTTTTTGGCGTCGATACCCCTGGATTTCCTTCCCTCATCGTCTCGATCGCCTTCTTCTCCGGCGTGCAGCTCATTTCGCTGGGCGTGCTCGGCGAATATATCGCGCGCATTTTTAACGAGGTGAAGGGCCGGCCGCTGTATTTGGTTGCGGAAAGGCTGGGCGGCGAAGAAACTGAAAACAATCGCTCCAACGAAAGAAATTCTTGATGGCTACCATCATGGGCCGCTGGTCATTACGCGGTAAAGCGCTCATTGTCGCCGCGGCGCTCCTCGCGCTCTTCACTCCCTTCTGGGTCAGAATGTGGCTCTTTACCGGGCCAACCGTTCCGGCGCTGCTCGAGGGGCTGCCCGAGTCGAAGAGCGAAGCGGACCAGCGGCTCTTTCAAGAGCGTTTGAGGGCGCGCTTCCATGTCGGCTCGAAGGAAGTCGACGATTTGATCGACGAATTGCGCGACGACGGCTTTACGGTGGACGCCGACAAGAACGAGGCGACGTTCAACCAGCAGGCCGGCGCTTGGGACAAATGCCGCCGCAGCGCGAATCTTCACTGGTCGAGGGGCGAAGGCGACGAACTCGCGACGATCGGCGGCGGCTATTACCTGCACTGTCCGGAGCATTGAGATCAGCGCAGGGTTAACGAAATCCTGCTAGGACGATTGCGATGATTCGCAATCTGCTCTCGGTCGGCGGCTTCACCCTGCTCTCGCGC
>CAZCJY010000163.1:0-1470 GCA_964498975.1 uncultured Methylocystis sp. | reverse complement strand
CTCGCGCGTGACAGGATTTCTGTCGCTCGCCGTGCAGTCTGCGGTCATGGGCGCGGGCGCGGTCTCGGACGCCTTTTTCATCGCGCAGCGCCTGCCGAACAGCTTTCGCGCCATCTTCGGCGAGGGCGCGTTCAACGCCGCCTTCGTTCCTTCCTATTCGATGGCGATCGAGAAGGAGGGCGACGCGGCCGCCGAAGAATTCGCGGGCGAAGTCTATACGCTGCTGCTCGCTTCGCAGATCATTCTGCTCGCGATCGTCTGGGCGCTAACGCCGCAATTCGTCTCCCTGCTCGCACCGGGCCTTGGCGACCGCCCTGAGAAATTCGCGCTTGCCGTGAATCTGACGCGGATCACCTTCCCCTATCTGCTGTTCATAACCCTGTTCGTGCTGCACATGGGCGCGCTCAATGCGCGCGGGCGTTTCGCGCTCCCCGCCTTTGCGCCCAACCTCATGAATCTCACCGTGATCGCGGCGCTCGCGGTCGCCTTTCTCTTTCCCAACGCTGGCTATGCGGCGAGTTGGGGCGTCACCATCTCCGGGGCGCTCGAACTCGGCCTGCTGATGTGGCAGGCGCGCAGCATCGGCATTCTCAAGGGGCCGCGCAAGCCGCATTGGCCGCGCGTGCGCGATTTCTTCATCAGGCTCGGGCCGGCGATCATCGGCTCCGCCAGTCCGCAGATCGCCGTGCTCGCGGATACGATCCTGTCGTCGATGCTGGCGGACGGCGGCGTCTCGTCGATCTCTTACGCGGAGCGGCTGTATCAGCTGCCTGTCGGCGTCATCGGCATCGCCGCCGGCACGGTGCTCCTGCCCGAGATGAGCCGCCGTATCGCCGCCGGCGACGAGGCCGGCGCCCATCGCGCGCAAAGCAACACCATGGCGCTGACCATCGCGCTCGCCACGCCATTCTTTATCGCCTTCGATACGATGCCGGAGCTCATCGTCGCGGGCCTGTTCCAGCGCGGAAAATTTTCGGCCGCCGACGCATACGCCGCGGGCGACGTGCTCGCGGCCTATGGCGCGGGACTGATGGCGCTCGTGCTCATCGCCTCGGCGCGGGCGAGTTTCCAAGCGCGCGGCGACACCCGTACGCCGATGCTGATCGCGCTTGGCGCGCTCGCGGCGAATGTCGCGCTGAAGGTCGCATTGTTCCGGTCGCTCGGCGCGGTCGGACTCGCCACGGCGACGTCGGTCGGCCTTTGGATCAATCTCGCGGCGCTCGTCGGGCTGGCGCTCGCGCAGGACGCGATGCGCTTCGACGCCGTCTTCAGCAAGACGCTCGGCGCGACGTTCATCGCTTGCGCGGTTCTGACTGTCGTCGCCATTTTCGGACGCGCTCCGGCGCTGGCGCTGGGCGCGCATTTCGGCGGTCTCGCCAATCTCGTCGCGCTCATCGCGCTCGGCGCCGTCGGCGCGCTTGTTTATGGCGGCGCGCTCGTCGGCGTTCTGCATATCGGGGGGGTGAAGAT
>CAZCJY010000162.1:0-6116 GCA_964498975.1 uncultured Methylocystis sp. | reverse complement strand
GAGGCCTCGGAGGGAATCGAACCCCCGTACAAGGATTTGCAGTCCTCTGCGTAGCCACTCCGCCACGAGGCCTTCCGTGCGAAAACGCTGAGTCGCGCTGCACGCGCCCGCTCTTACAGGAGCGCGTATGGGCGAGCAAGTGCGGGCGGCGCGCAAGAAGCGCCGGGACGGAGGCGCTCCTGAGAACCGGGCGCAGTTCCCGTCTACAAGCGCAAAGCCACGGCGAAAGGTCCTCATCCTGACGACCTCGCGTAGCAGGCCTCTCGAAGAATGAGGAAACCCTAACCGTTCTGACCGTCCGGTCTTAATAAGGCCGGCCGTCCTTATGCGTGAAAACCCAACGGCCGTCCGGGCCCAGCGCCGCCTGGAGATCGTCGTCGGGGTAACTGGCCTCATCGCCCGCCGAGCGATCGCCGATCTCGAGATAGACCACGTCGCGCTTCGTGCGGTTGACGAGATGATGCGCTGCGCCCTGCGCCGGGAAGCCCGCGCACATGCCGGGACGCAGCGCGATCTCCTCCTTGTCCAGAACGAGCGTCGGCTCGCCCTCCAATATAAAGACGAATTCATCCTGCCGGCTGTGCCGGTGCTTCAGCGCGGACTCGCCGCCGGGCCCGAGCCGCGTCAGATTGACCCCGAAATTGGTGAGGCCGAAGAGATCGCCGACCGGCCGCTTATCGCGCTGACTCACACGCCCGCGGAACGGCTCGGGATAGCTGGACGCCTTGGCGCGCGGGGCGACGGCGGCCGCCTCGACGGCGCTCGGCCGATGCGGTTTGCTGCTTGTCATATAACGCCTTTCCTGCCGCGACGGCGAAAGAGCCTAAGAGCGCCTATTTGACAGGGGGCGGCCAATTTGACCATGTTCCCGCCGCTCGCGCCGGCCAGGCGCCCTTTGTGGAATCGTCGCGAATGAATGTCGTTATCGTCGAGTCGGCGGCCAAAGCGCAAACTATCAACAAATATTTAGGCAAGAATTTCAACGTTATAGCGTGCTACGGCCATGTCCGCGACCTGCCCGCCAAGGACGGCTCGGTCGATCCCGAGCAGGACTTTTCCATGGTCTGGGAAATGGACGCCAAGGGCGCCAAACGCGTCTCGGCCATCGCCGACGCGGTCAAGGGCGCCGACAAGGTCATTCTCGCCACCGACCCGGACCGCGAAGGCGAGGCCATCTCCTGGCATCTGCTCGATATTCTCAGCAAGAAGCGGGTGCTGAAAGACAAGAAGATCGAGCGCGTCGTCTTCAACGCCGTCACCAAGGACGCCATCAATGAGGCGATGGCGCATCCGCGCCAGATCGACCAGGCGCTGGTCGACGCCTATCTCGCCCGCCGGGCGCTCGACTATCTCGTCGGCTTCACCCTCTCGCCGGTGCTGTGGCGCAAGCTCCCCGGCGCGCGTTCGGCCGGGCGCGTGCAGTCGGTGGCGCTGCGCCTCGTGTGCGACCGCGAACTCGAGATCGAGAAATTCGTCCCGCGCGAATATTGGTCGCTCGTCGCCCATTTGAAGACGAAGGCGGGCGAATCCTTCACGGCGCGGCTCGTCGGCGCCGACGGCAAAAAGATACAGCGCCTCGATATCGGCGCGGGCGCGGAGGCCGAGGACTTCAAGAAGGCGCTCGACGCCGCGACCTTCACCGTCCGCTCGGTCGAGGCGAAGCCGGTCAAGCGCCACCCATACGCCCCCTTCACCACCTCGACGCTGCAGCAGGAGGCTTCGCGCAAGCTCGGCCTCGCGCCGGCGATCACCATGCGCATCGCCCAGCGGCTTTATGAGGGCGTCGACATCGGCGGCGAGACAGCCGGCCTCATTACTTATATGCGAACCGACGGCGTCGACATGGCGCCCGAGGCCGTGGCGAGCGTGCGCCGCGTGATCGGCAAGGAATTCGGCGAGCGTTTCGTCCCGAACGTCCCACGCAAATATACGACCAAGGCCAAGAACGCGCAGGAGGCGCATGAGGCGATCCGCCCGACCGACGCCGCGCGCCTGCCCAAGCAGATGGCGAAATATCTCGAGCCGGAACAGGCCAAGCTCTATGAGCTGATCTGGACCCGCACCATCGCGAGCCAGATGGAGTCGGCGGAGCTGGAGCGCACCACCGTCGACATCGACGCGAAAGCCGGCGCGCGCGCGCTGGAGCTGCGCGCCACCGGCCAAGTCGTGCGCTTTCCGGGCTTCCTCGAACTCTATCAGGAAGGCCGCGACGACGATTCCGACGAAGACGGCGGACGCCTGCCCACGATGCAGGAGGGCGAGCCTTGCACGCGCGAAAAAATCGACGCGACGCAGCATTTCACCGAGCCGCCGCCGCGCTTCACCGAGGCGACGCTCGTCAAGCGCATGGAGGAGCTGGGCATCGGGCGCCCCTCCACTTACGCCTCGACGCTCGCCGTGCTGCGCGACCGGGACTATGTGCGGCTCGACAAGAAGCGCCTCGTGCCTGAGGATAAGGGCCGGCTCGTCGTCGCCTTTCTCGAAAGCTTCTTTTCGCGCTACGTCGAATTCGACTTCACCGCGGACCTTGAGGAAAAGCTCGATCTCGTCTCCAATAATGAGATCGACTGGAAACAGGTGCTGCGCGACTTCTGGCGGGATTTCTCGATCGCCGTCGACGGGACGAAGGAGCTTCGCGTCAGCGAAGTTCTCGACAGCCTCAATGAATTGCTCGGACCGCATATTTTCCCCGCGAAGGAAGACGGCTCCGACCCGCGCCTCTGCCCTTCCTGCGGCGCCGGCCAGCTTTCGCTCAAAATCGGCAAATTCGGCGCCTTCGTCGGCTGCTCGAACTATCCTGAATGCCGCTATACGCGCACGCTCTCGCCGCCGACGGGCGACGCCGTCGAAGGCGCGCGGCCGGGCGTGAAGGTCTTGGGCGTGAACCCGGAGACCGGCGCGGAAGTCACGCTGCGCGACGGGCGCTTTGGGGCCTATGTGCAGGAGGGCGAGCAAGAGGAAGGCGCCGAAAAGCCCAAGCGCGCTTCGCTGCCCAAAAACATCAGGCCCGACGACCTCACGCTGCAGCAGGCCCTCGCGCTGCTTTCCTTACCGCGCGAGGTCGCCAAGCACCCCACGAGCGGCGAGCCGATCATCGCCGGCATCGGCCGCTTCGGCCCCTATGTCCAGCACGGCAAGACCTACGCCAATATCGGCCGCGACGACGACGTGCTCAGCATCGGCGCCAATCGCGCCATCGATCTCGTCGTGCAGAAAGAGTCGGGCGGTGGCGGTTCGCGCTTCTCGCGCGGACCCGCCGAACCGGCGCGCATCCTCGGCGATCACCCCGAAGGCGGCGCAGTGAGCGTCAAGGCCGGGCGCTTTGGTCCTTATGTGAGCTGGGGCAAGGTCAACGCCACGATCCCGAAGGGAACCGACCCCGCGTCGCTGACGCTGGAGCAAGCGCTGGCGCTTCTCGCGACAAAGGCCGCGGGCGGCGGCGCGGCGGGCGGGCGCGTCTTGGGCGACCATCCGGACGGCGGCAAACTCACGGTGCGGGCCGGCCGCTTCGGCCCCTATGTGAATTGGGGAAAGATCAACGCCACGCTCCCCAAGGGCGCCTCACCCGAGGAGACGACGCTCGAAGAGGCGCTGCGCCTCATCGAAGCCAAGGGCGGCGCGCCAAAGAAAGCCCCGAGGAAAGCGGCGGCCAAGAAAACGCCGGCCAACAAGGCAGCCGACACGAAGGCGTCTGCCGCGAAGAAAAAAATCGTCGATAGCGACGAGACGCCTTTCGACGACGCCAAGCCCGTAAAGGCCGCGCCCAAGGCCGCGCCGAAGAAGACGGCGACGAAAAAAGCGGCGGCGAAATAGCGCAAGAAAACCGCCCCCGGATTTCTCCGAGGGCGGCCGCAACCTTTCAGAACTTCGCTTACAGCGACAGGCGCAGCTTGCCGAGCCCAATGCCGATCGCCGAGAAGGCGGCGTCCAGCTGATTGGAGTCCTCCGCCTTGAAATAGTGATCCGCATTCGTCGCGCAGGCCTTCATCAAAGCCAGACCCTGCTCGTCGATCTTGTCAGTGGGCGTCGAGAAGCCGATCGTGAAGATCTCGACGCCAGCGGCTTTCGCGTTGGTGCAGGCTTCGAGCGTCAGCTCGTCCTGCATGTCGCGCGACTTGTCGTGATAGTCCGTCCCGGTGTTGTTGGCGACCTTTAACGCGTTCTGATAGTTGACGTGATCGCCGTTCGAGCCGTCCGGGAAGCGGTCGTTCTTCGTCCCATTGTAGCTGTAATAGCCGAGCGCCTGATAGGTCGAACCCGTCGCGGTGTTGGTCTTGCTCCTCCAGTTGTTGAAACCGTCCGTCATGAACACCATGACCTTGCGGTTGGTCGCGGAGGCGTAGGAAGCGCCAGTGGCGAAAGGCCCGATCGGCGAAATCGTGCGCCAACCCCACATGAAGCCTTCATGCAGGTTGGTGTAGCCGCCCTCTTGCAACTGGGTGATCGTGGTGGTGATCGTCGACTGCGTCGACGTCAACTGCAGCAGGGTCTGCGAGCTGGCGGTCGGGCAACTGCTGTTCGGGCCGGCGCCGCTGCCATCCTTCGACGGCGTCTTGTACTTACAGGCGCGCGCCAGCTTGTTCCAATCGCCGCTCACGCTGCCGCTACAAGCGCCGCCGCTGTCCGTGAGATAGTGGTTGTTATAGTCGCTATCATTCGGCTCGTCGGGCGCCAGGAAGGGAACGAACAGAGTTTCCGCGTCGCCGGCGTTCACCGCCGTGTCTTGGACGTTCAACGGATATTTCGGCCCCTCGAAGCAGCCTTCCCAATCCCAGGACGACTTGAGCGCCTTGAGCTTGGCGAAGATGTCGAAGCGGTTGGTGAAGCCCTGCCCATTGGCGTTGGTCTTCGCCGTCGCGGGGACGGTGCTGCCATTGCCGAAGACGAGCCAATGCTGCGAGTTATTGCCCTGCGTGTCGACCCACGACGCCGTGCGATTCGCCGCAATGTCGGGGTCCACAGCCTTCACCGCGGCGGCGAAGGGCGTGACCGACATTTTGACGTTAGTGGACTTCGAATACATCGTATCGACGAAGCTTTTCGCCGCGTCGCGCAACGCCTGCATCTTCGACTTGCCGCCGGCGCTCGAGGACATCGAGCCGGAATTGTCGAGCACGAGCGCGATCTCATAGGTCGTGTTGGGATCGACGCCGCCCGCGAGATTGGCGCAGGATGTCACCTTCGGCGTCAGCGACGTGATATGCGCAAGCTGCATGAAGGTGTTTGCAACATTGATCTCGGCGTTAATGCAGAAGGTCTGTTTGTCGTCCGAAAGCGTCGTGCTCGTCACCGACGCATAGGCCATGCGCGGCATCGAATTAAGGATCACCTGCGACTGTAACTTCGCGCCGGCGTTGGTCGTCGTGCTCGTCATTTTTGACGCGACCATCAGCGCCGCGGAGTCCACGGCCTGTTGCAAGGCGGCGCGCATCATCGTGAAGCGGGTATAGTCCAATGTCGCGCCGAGCATCAGCATGACGGGCAACAGACTCAGCCCGAAAATCATGATCGCGTTGCCGTCTTTATTTGAAAGGAATTCGGCGCCGCGATTCCCTTTTGGCGTCTTCCTGTTCATCGTCAACCCTCCAGCGCGGGAACGCCGCTCGTCATAGGCTCGCAAGCCCCGCCCGAAACCTGGGCGCAGCCATACGATTGACGACAATGCTTAGGATTGACTCGTTTATCCTTCTGTCTCGCAAGAATTCGGATTCCGGTGAATAACTGTAAACGTTAATCCGGCGCTCCAAAAATTGCGTAGCGTCGAGGCGCCGGCGGACGACGTTTAAACTTCGACGCAGCCGTTCTATATGTGCTTATAGCGAGAGGCGCGGCGGCGGCGAACGTCTTCCGCGCGAAACCGACTTTCAACGCGCGTTCCAGAGCGAGGCCTTGGCGAAAAAGAACAATAACGTTAAGCGCGCGCCGTCACGCGACGACATTCTTGCTTTCCTCGCCCGCGAGGCGGAAGCCGGCGGTCCGCGCAAGATCGGCGTAAGGGAGATCGCCCGCGCCTTCGGCGCAACCGGCGATGATCGCGTCGCGATCAAGCGCCAGCTCGCCGAGCTCGCCGAAGAAGGCGTTCTCGAAAAGCGCGGCCGGCGCGTGACCCGCAAGGG
>CAZCJY010000161.1:0-6136 GCA_964498975.1 uncultured Methylocystis sp. | reverse complement strand
TGCTGGCTCTGCTGCTTCTCACGCATCAAAAGAACGAGCCGCCGCGTTCCGAGCGCTCCGCGCGCGCCGGACGCATGCGCGTCGCCATGACTCCCCTGACGACTCTGTCTCAGCCGAGCGAAGACGACACGGCGCTCGACTCCGACTTCTCGCTCGAACAGGCGGCGCTCACCTGGTCGCATCGGCTGGGACGAGACGCCGAGATCGCCGACGCGCCGGGCGTGATGCGCTTCGGATCGGTGAAGGTGCAGCAGTCGATCGTCGAGCGCGTCGTCAAGGCGGCGCAGACCACGGAGATGGATCCGGCGCTGCTCATGGCCATCGCCGACAAGGAGTCGAATTTCTCCTCGACCGCCAAGGCCAGAACGTCCTCTGCGAGCGGGCTTTTCCAATTTGTGGAGAAGACCTGGCTTAAGGCGCTCCGGACCTTTGGCTGGCGCCACGGCCACAGCGACGCCGCCGCGGCGATCGCGGGCAACGAGGACGCTACGCCGCGCATTACGCCGCAAAGGCGCGCGCAAATTCTCAATCTGCGCAACGATCCTTATCTCTCCGCCGCGCTCGCGGCCGAGATGCTGAAAAAGGACAGCGCTAAGATCGCCGAGAAGATCGGCCGGCCGCTGACGCCGGGCGAGACCTATCTCATCCACTTCCTCGGGCCCGACGACGCCGCGCGCTTCATGAAGACGATGGAGGAGGCGCCTCACACTTCGGCGGCGGCCTTGCTGCCCAGGCCCGCGCGCGCCAACAGGCCGATCTTCTACGAGCAGGCCGGCCGCAAGCTGAAGGACCGCTCGGTCAGCGAAGTGCACCAGGCCTTCGAGACGATGATGGGCAGCCGAACCAGCCGCTACGAAGATGTCGCGACAAAACTGCCGGCCGGCGCCACGGCTTATGTGGAGTAGGCGGTAGGCCGCTTTCCGACCGCCTAAGCCCGACCGCCGACCGCCCCCATCATCAATTCGAGATTCTGCACGGCCGCGCCCGACGCGCCCTTGCCGAGATTGTCGAGCCGCGCGACGAGAACGGCGTGTCGGCGCGCCTCATTGGCGAAGACGAAAATCTCCATGTCGTCGGTTCCGTTGAGCGCCAGCGCGTCGAGTTTGCCGTTCGCCGGCGCTGGCATGAACCGGACATGTTTCGCGCCCGCGTAATGGCGCGCGTAGGCGGCCTCGAAGTCAGCGGCCTTGAGCTTGCCGGGCAGGGCGTCGAGCGCCAGCGGAACGGAGACGAGCATTCCTTGCCGGAAATTGCCGACGGAAGGCGCGAACAGCGGCCGCTCCACGAGTTTCGAATAGGCCATGATCTCGGGAACGTGCTTATGCTCAAGCCCGAGCGCGTAAAGCTCGAAGGCCGGCGCCTTGCCGCTCTCATAAGCCTCGATCATCTGCCGCCCGCCGCCGGAATAGCCCGAAACGGCGTTGATCGTCAGCGGCTGGTCGGGCCGGATGAGACCGGCGTCGACGAGCGGCCGCAGCAGCGCAATCGCGCCGGTGGCGTAGCAGCCCACATTGGCGACGCGCTCCGCCTTGCCGATGGCTTCGGCTTGTCCGGCGCAAAGCTCGGGAAAGCCATAGACCCAGCCCGGCGCCACGCGATGCGCGGTCGAGGCGTCGAGAATGCGCGGGGCTTTGCCGCCCAGCGCGTCGCAGAGGGCGACCGTTTCCTTTGCGGCGTCATCCGGGAGGCACAGGATGGCGATGTCGACCGAAGCGAGAATGCCCCGCTTGGCGGCGGCGTCCTTGCGCCGCTCATGCGGGATCGCGACGAGTTCGACGTCGGCGCACCCGGCAAGCCGTTCGCGGATTTCGAGACCCGTGGTGCCAGCGTCGCCGTCGATGAAGATCTTTGTCATGGCCCGCATCTATCCGATTGCGCCAAAAAGAAAAAGGCGTCGCCATATCCAATAGCGCGGCATTGGCTTCGATCGCTCGGGGCTGGCGACGCCCTTGAAAGGCGATATTTGTCTTTTATGACGCGTCGTTACGACGTTCGACTGCAATGCAGGAGGCATCACCATGACAGAACATGCGGTAAGGGACGTTTTCAAAAGCTGCGGCATGAAGGTCGTCGACTCGGTCTACAACGCCTCGGTCTATTCCGTCATCGCCTATAGCGCGCTGCTATTCCTATTCGCGATCATCGGCATCGCCATCTATCTCAAAGTGATCTACGTCCCAGAGTTCCACCCCTGGTAGCGGGTCTCGTTGCGGAAACGTCTGCTCATCGTCGCGCACGCGCCCTCGCCGAACACCGAGCGGCTGCGTGATGCGGTCGTCGCCGGTGCGCTTTCGCCGGAGATTGAGGACGTCGAAGTCGTTGCGCTGAGCCCCTTCGCGACGACGCCCGAGCATGTGCTGGCGGCGCAGGCGGTCATTCTCGGCACGACCGAGAACCTCGGCTATATGAGCGGCGCGCTGAAGGACTTCCTCGACCGCTGCTACTATCCCTTGCTGGAGCGCACGCAGGGGCTGCCCTATGCGCTCTACATCCGCGCGGGGCACGATGGGACGGGGACAAGGCGCGGCGTCGAGACGATCGTGACTGGGCTGCGCTGGCGCGCGGTGCGCGAGCCGCTGATCTGCCGCGGCGAGTGGCGCGAGGCCTTCGTCGAGGAGTGCCGGGAGCTGGGGATGCTGGTCGCGGCGGGGTTGGACGCGGGAGTTTTCTAGCCAAAACAAAAAAGCCGCGCACAAGGCGCGGCTTTGTTGGGCAATTCTCTTGCGCTTAGCGCTTCGAGAACTGGAAGCTGCGGCGGGCTTTGCGCTTGCCGTATTTCTTGCGCTCGACCACGCGCGAGTCGCGGGTGAGGAAGCCTTCCTTCTTGAGCGCGGGGCGCAACTCGGGCTCGAAATTGGTCAGCGCCTTGGCGAGGCCGTGGCGCACCGCGCCCGCCTGGCCGGAAAGGCCGCCGCCGGCGACCGATACCACCATGTCGTATTGGCCGGCGCGCTTGGCGACGCCGAATGGCTGCGCCAGAATCATGCGCAGCACCGGACGAGCGAAATAGGTTTCGACGTCGCGGCCGTTGACGGTGATCTTGCCAGCGCCCGGCTTGATCCAGACGCGCGCGACGGCGTTCTTGCGCTTGCCGGTGGCGTAGGCGCGGCCCTGCTTGTCGAGCTTCTGCACATAGCGCGGGGCCTCTGGAGCCGCGGCGACGCCCGCCTGATCGAGGTCGGACAGCGAGGAAAGAGTGGTCTCGGCCATGGTCAGGCGCTCCGGGAATTTTTGACGTTCAGGGCGGCGACGTCGAGCGTCTGCGGGCTCTGCGCCTCATGGGGATGCTCGGCGCCCTTGTAGACGCGCAGATTGCCAAGCTGCTGACGGCCGAGCGGACCGCGCGGCAGCATGCGCTGCACGGCCTTCTCCAGCACGCGCTCGGGGAAGCGCCCCTCGAGAATGAACTTCGCCGAGCGCTCCTTGATGCCGCCCGGGAAGCCGGTGTGGTGGTGATAGACCTTCTGGTCGCGCTTGCGGCCGGTCAGCAGCACCTTCTCGGCGTTGATGACGATGATGTTGTCGCCGTCGTCCATATGCGGCGTGAAGCTCGCCTTGTGCTTGCCGCGCAGGCGCAGCGCGATGATGCTCGCGAGGCGGCCGACGACGAGCCCGGAGGCGTCAATCAGCACCCATTTCTTTTCGATGTCGGCGGGCTTCGCCGAATAGGTCTTGCCGTACATAGGGGAGCAATTCCGTCTGATGATCCGCGCTCGCGGGATGGGGCGTGATAAGCGAGAGGCGAGCCTGTGTCAAACGGAATTGGCGTCTGCCACTCGCGGAAAATGCCGGAAATCCGTGCGAAAATAGTTAGTGGTATAATGCTACCTCATGCCTGCGGCTGAGGGCGGGACCTCTTAGGCGCGTCTCCAGACACCGACATATTTTTTGCGATATTTGTCGTTGCGTTCAGTCGAGATCAGCGCCGTCGCCTCGACCTTTACCCACTCATCTCCGGTCGCATCGAAGAGAGAGCGCATTGCGCAGAGAATGTCGTAACGTACCAGCGTGCCGTTCTTTTCGCCGTCGGCCGAGCCGAAGCGCGCCGACAGCTTTTCCAGCAGCGCCCGTCTGAGGCGAGGGTCTTCTACGCCGAGCTTCCACAGCGCCAGCAAGACGTGCCGCGCGGTTACGAAGCGCTCGTCGCGAGTGACCGAGATCAATGCGTCGAGATCGCGATCGACCAAGGCGGAAGGCGTGCTGCGCGCGAGATTGCACAGCACTTGCCCCGCGATGGAGCGGACCCTGTTGTCTTTGTGCGTCAGCAGCGGCGTCACTTCGGCCCAGGCGCGACCAGCCCAGCCCACCTTGTCGGCGGTGGCTTCGCTCAAAGTAGCGTAGCTTTGTCCTTGCACGGATCGATCGCCGGATGCGAGACGGCGGATCGCCTGTTCGACCGCCAGCGGCAGAGTCTCCTGTGTCATGTCCTATCCGCTCCGAGCGCGTTTCCAGTACGAAACGGTGGTTCACGTCCTGAACCACGTGCCGAAAAGCAAATCGGGCCTGTGATCAATGACGCTGCGCGATCTGGATGAGATTGCCGCAAGTGTCGTCGAAAACCGCCGTCGTCACCGGGCCCATCGGAACGGGCGGCTGGGTGAAGGTCACGCCGGCGTCGACGAGGCGCGAATGCTCGGCGCTGACGTCCTCCACGGCGAAGGAGGCGCAGGGAATGCCGTCGGCCATGAGCGCGGCCTTGTACGGTTTCGCGGCGGGATGCGAGTCAGGCTCCAGCAAGAGCTGCACGCCCTGCGGGTCGTCCGGCGAGACGAGGGTCAGCCAGCGGTGCGCGCCCATGGGCACGTCCATCTTGGGCTGAAATCCGAGCACGTCCCGGTAGAAGCGCAGCGCCTTTTCCTGGTCATCCACCAGTACGCTCGTCAGCACGATCTTCATCCTTGGTCTCCCTTTCGATCGCAGGAACGCCGACGAAGCCGCCGAGCCACATTTTCCAGGCGCGTCGGATCGGCTCCCGCTCGATAAAATGATGCTTGCAGCGCCATCGCCACTCGACATGGAGCAGCCCTGCTTCCTCGAGCGTCGCGAGATGCTTGGACAGCGCTTGGCGCGACAGTCCGGCCCCGTGCCAATGGAGCATGCGCACATGCAGCTCGAACAGCGTCTGGCCGTCGCGTTCGGCCAACTCGTCCAGGAGACGGCGGCGCGTCGCGTCGGAAAGCGCTCGAAACAGCAGATCGAGTTCCATTCAATGAGGATAAACGCTGATTCTGGATCATGCAATAAAGTTGTTGCATGATTCTCGGGCAGGCCCGCCGCGAACGTCGTCGAACCAAGAACGAGAGGCGCGGCGGTAACTTGTACGCGCGCCGGCCAGAGTTCTCGCCCACAGATGCAGGGCCTCGCCATGCGGTGCGATGTCGAAGCTCTCGCGCTCATCGTCGGCTCCGACGCGCCGCGCCGTGATCAGCGAGACCAGTTCAAGGGCGAAAAAGGCGCCGATCGCCACAAGGCCATCGAGACGCCGATGCCGATCGCCTGCACGATCTTAGCGAATGGCCGGCCGCCGCCACGGCGGCTTCCCGCCGTCATTGCGGCAGGATTTCCGGTTTGTTGCTCGGAAATCGCGCGATGGTCGCTTCGTCCACAGCGAGGTGCTGGGCGACCATCGCCGGCGGCGTGTGGGTTTACATCATGACGAACAGGCCGAATGGGACGCTCTATACGGGCGTCGCGAGCGACCTCGCCCGTCGGGCGTGGGAGCATCGCGAAGGGCGGATCGATGGCTTCACGAAGCGATATGGTCTGAAGCGGCTTGCTTGGTACGAGCGCTATGAAGACATTCGCGGCGCGATTCAAAGAGAAAGGAACATGAAGCATTGGCCTCGCGCTTGGAAGGCGCGGTTGATTCTGGACATGAATCCAGAATGGCGTGATTTGTATGAAGACTCAGCGTAATTTCTCGGCGTGGATGGCCGGGACAAGCCCGGCCATGACGCGGTTTCGAGCCAACCCCTTTTCTTGAAGCCTTCTTGTTACTGATGCAGCGCTTCGCCATGCAGGGCGATGTCGAGGCCTTCGCGTTCGTCGTCGGAATTCACGCGCAGAGTCGTGAACAGCGAGACGATTTTGAGCGTCGCCCAGGTGCCGATCACGCACCAGACGATGGTGACGCCCA
>CAZCJY010000160.1:3746-6177 GCA_964498975.1 uncultured Methylocystis sp. | reverse complement strand
TCGATGCCGACCTGGCCGAAGACGCGGCGCTTCGCCGCCGCCACCCAGGCGTTGCCGGGGCCGACGATCTTGGCGACAGGCGCAATCGTCTTGGTGCCATAAGCGAGCGCCGCGACCGCCTGTGCGCCGCCAAGGCGATAGATTTCGTCAATCCCCGAGCGCTTCGCCGCCGCGAGAACCAGCGGCTCGACATGGCCGCCGGGCGTCGGAACCACCATGACGATGCGCTTCACGCCCGCGACCTTCGCCGGCACGACATTCATCAACACGGAAGACGGATAGGCCGCGGTGCCGCCGGGCACATAGAGCCCCACGGAGTCGAGCGGCGTCCAGCGCCAGCCGAGCTCGACCCCCGCCGCGTCGCGAAAGCGCAGATCCTGCGGCCTCTGGCGCTCGTGAAAGGCGGTGATGCGCTCCAGCGCAAGATCGAGCGCAGCGAGTTGTTCGGCCGAACATTTCGCCTCGGCCGCGCCGACCTCCTCGCGCGAGACGGCGATGCCGGTCGCAACCAAGTCGATGCGGTCGAAGCGCTTCGAATAGTCGATAAGCGCCTCGTCGCCGCGGGCGATCACGTCCTCGATAATGCCGCGCACGGTGGCGTCGACATCCTGCGACGCCTCCCGCTTCATCGCGAGCAAGGAAGTGAAACGCTGTTCGAAATCGGGCGCCGCGGCGTCCAAACGCAGGGTCATGATCCTCTCCGGCCGGAAACTCCGGCTGTCATGACCCTCGGGCGGCGTTCTCGTCAAGTTCGCGACTGAAATCATGGGTCGGCCGGGCGCAGACCTTCCAGCGCGGGCCGACGTCGCAAAGCTGCGCCTCGACGCATTCGACATCGAGCTGGATCGACGCCCCGCCCGCGAAAATCAGACGCACGACGCCAGACGGCGGCTCGGCGTCGGGCTCGAAGGTCACGGCCAGAAGCTCCAAAATCGCATCCGGCCGGTCGCGCGCGACGCGCTGACAGCGCACCCGCTGCACACCCTCGAAATGGAGGCCCGAGCGGCAGCGCTCCAGGCGTCCGTCAAGCTCGGCCGCCCAATCGAAACGGGATCCAACGAGGGCGAAGCGGCGCTTTTCGGGAAGGAAAGCGATGTCGCCGACGCGCACCAACGCATCCTGCAGATGCGCCGAAATGAGCGAAAGGTCCTCGCTGTCGAGCGCATGCAGGCGCAGCGGCGCCGCCTTTTGGCACGGGCTAGGTGGAGCCATGTTCTTCCTCCTGCGCCCGATATGGCGAAGGGATGCACGCCGCGCAACCCCACGCGACCTTTGAGGACTGCGGCAATCCAACCGACTCACCCTTAACTCCACTCTCCCCCTCGAGGGGGAGGGTGAGACTCGTGGACGCGCGGCGTCGCGGCCCTCAATCCTGAAACGGATTGTGCACGAGGATCGTGTCGTCGCGTTCGGGACTTGTCGACAATAAGGCCACCGGCGCATCGATCAACTCCTCGATGCGGCGGACATATTTGATCGCCTGCGCCGGCAGATGCGCCCAGGAGCGCGCCCCGCTCGTCGATTCCTTCCAGCCGGGAAAGCTCTCATAGACGGGCGTCACGCGCGCCTGCGCCGCCTGCGAAGCCGGCAGGCGCTCGATGCGGCGGCCGTCGAGCATATAATGCGTGCAGATTTTGATTTCGTCGAAACCGTCGAGAATGTCGAGCTTGGTGAGCGCGACGCCATTGATGCCCGAGGTCTTCACCGCCTGTCGCGTCAGCACGGCGTCGAACCAGCCGCAGCGTCGGCGCCGTCCGGTGTTGGTGCCGAATTCGCGGCCGCGGTCGCCGATCAATTCGCCGATATGGTCGTGCAATTCTGTGGGGAAGGGCCCGCCGCCGACGCGCGTCGTATAGGCCTTGGCGATGCCGAGCACATAGCCGATCGCGCCCGGCCCCAGTCCGGAACCGCTCGCCGCCGAGGCGGCGACGGTGTTGGAGGAGGTCACATAAGGATAGGTGCCGTGATCGACGTCCAGCAGCACGCCCTGCGCGCCCTCGAAGAGAATGCGCCTGCCGGCGCGGCGATTGTCTTCGAGAAGCTCCCACACGGCGTCCATGAAGGGCAGGATGCGCGGCGCGACGCTCAGCAATTCGTCGCGCAACGCCGCCGGCGCGACTTCGGGAAGGCCGAGGCCGCGGCGCAGCGGATTATGGTGGGCGAGAACGCGCGCGATCTTGTCGTCCAGCGTGTCGGGTTCGGCGAGGTCCATGAGGCGGATCGATCGGCGCCCGACCTTGTCCTCATAGGCCGGGCCGATGCCGCGCTTCGTCGTGCCGATCCCGCCGCCGCCGCTCGCTTCCTCCCGATGCGCGTCGAGCTCGCGATGCAGCGAAAGGATCAGCGGGGCGTTCTCGGCTATCTTAAGATTCATCGGCGAGATGGCGACGCCCTGATCCCGCAGCCGGTCGATCTCGTCGACAAGAAAATG
>CAZCJY010000160.1:1783-3736 GCA_964498975.1 uncultured Methylocystis sp. | reverse complement strand
ACGACGCCATTGCCGATGACGGAGAGCTTGCCCGGCCGCACGATGCCGGACGGCAGCAGCGCGAGCTTGTAGGTGACGCCGTCGATGACGAGCGTATGGCCGGCGTTGTGGCCGCCCTGGAAGCGCACGACGATGTCGGCCTCCAGCGACAGCCAGTCGACGATCTTGCCCTTGCCTTCGTCGCCCCATTGGGCGCCGACCACCGCCACATTCGCCATTGCTTGTCTTCGCTGTCAGAAAACGGAAAAAGCCCCCGCAGGTAACGCGGGGGCTCGTTACGGTGGGGGTTTAGCGGAAAGGTGCGCGAGCGTAAAGCGCGCGCGGCGGCGTAGCCTTCCGCTAATCCAAATTTAATGCTAGCATATTTCAAATTTGCTAGCAGGAGGGCTCCTTGGCCCGTCAACTCAATATTCGCAGCGACGAAGGCTATGACATCGCGCATCGGCTCGCGCGGCGGTTCGGCATGACGACGAGCGAGATCGTCGTGTCGGCGCTGCGGGAATATCAAGCCCAACGCCGCATTGCGAGCGCCAGCGTGACAGCCGCGGAAGCCGAGACGAATTACCGAGCGCTTATGAAGGCCGTCGCCGCGGCGGATGCGAAAGCGCCGGCGAAACTTTTGACCGAAGAGGAAATGTATGACGAATTCGGGCTGCCGAAATGATCGCAATCGATTCGTCTGCGCTTTTCGCCATCCTCTTACGGGAGCCGGAAGGCGCGAGCTTCGCCCGCATCCTCACCGAAAATGACTGTCTCATCGGCGCGCCGACCCGGCTCGAAGCATATATTGCGATCCGCGCCAGGAGCGCCGACGCGCATGTCGCCAATCTCGATCGCATCTTTAGCTGGAAAAACGTCCGCACCGATGCCTTCACGCAGAGTCATTACGAAACCGCGCGAGCGGCATACGACCAATATGGAAAGGGACGCGGACATCCAGCACAATTGAATTTCGGCGACTGCCTTTCCTACGCAATCGCCAAACTCAACAGAGTTCCGCTTCTTTATAAGGGCGAAGATTTCGCGCGCACGGACATCGAAGCGGCATGGACGCAGGACGCCACGTGACGATCTATCCCCGGTGGTACGGATGCCCTGATAATATCGTCATCGCCCGGTAAATCTGCTCGGCGGCAAGAATGCGGACGAGCTGGTGCGGCAAGGTCATCGCTCCGAAGGAAAAGACGGCTGCGCCGCGGGCGCGCACGCTCTCGTCAAGCCCCTCCGATCCGCCGATCGCGAACCACAGCGCCTTTCGCCCCGCGTCGCGCTCGCGCGCGATGAAATCGGCAAAAGCGGCGCTATCCGCCGCCCTGCCCCGCTCGTCGAAGACGGCGAGCCGAGCGTCCGGGGCAAGCGCCGCGAGCAGGCTTGCGCCTTCGCGCGACATACGCTCGGCGGGGGAAGCCGCCTTGCTCTCGTCGAGTTCCTTGAGCTCCAGCCCTTCGAGGCCGAGACGCCGGAGCGCGGCGATGCGCTCGGCGTAGCGCGCGTAAAGTTCGCGCTCCGGGCCGGCCTTCAACCGGCCCACGCAGATCAATCCAAGCTGCATCCGGCGACGCTATTCTTTGCGCATGATCTGATCCCAAAACCGCCGCGCACTTTTGGGGATCATGCGACTGCGCATGATCTTGCCCCAAAACCGCTGCGCATTTTTGGGGATCATGCGTCAGACGAGCCGCATCTCCACCGGACGGTCGCCGCCCCACATCTTTTCGAGGTTGTAGAACTGGCGCACCTCGGGACGGAAGATGTGGACGATCACGTCGCCAGCGTCGATCAGCACCCAATCACACTGGGGTAGGCCTTCGACGCGCGGTGCCACGACGCCCGCGGCCTTCAAAGCCTTGATCGCCTTGTCGGCGATGGCGCCGACATGCACGGTCGAACGCCCCGTCGCGATGATCATGTCATCGGCGAGGGCGGTCTTGCCGCGCAGATCGATGGAGACGA
>CAZCJY010000160.1:0-1683 GCA_964498975.1 uncultured Methylocystis sp. | reverse complement strand
GCGATGATCATGTCATCGGCGAGGGCGGTCTTGCCGCGCAGATCGATGGAGACGACGTCCTCGGCCTTGGCTTCGTCTAGGCTGGCGAGGACCTTTTGCACGATCAAGCCGGTCAGCGACGCATTGGCGCCGATCGCCGGCCGGGGCAGACCGATGTCCGCCCCCGGATGAACACTTGTCGACAGCGTTGCAACCCTCATGCTTCGCGGCCCTGAAGCCCAAGCAGGGCTTGCCGCAGAACAAAGGATGGGGCGCTTCGCGAAAGAATGCAATAGAAACTATGCGCTTAGGGCATGTCCCGAAAAAGTGCGAAGCGGTTTTGCGATAAGGACACGCTCTAACTTTTTGATTTTGAGCGAGTCCTTTTCGATCGCGCGATTCCGCGCGCTCGGGACGCGCTCTAGGCGCGCGTTGAAAGAAAAAAGCCCGGCTCTGGCGCCGGGCTTTGGAAGGCGGTTCGGGCTAATCGAGAGGCGGGAGGAACCTCA
The DNA here is from genome assembly GCA_964498975.1 of uncultured Methylocystis sp. Taxonomy (GTDB): domain Bacteria; phylum Pseudomonadota; class Alphaproteobacteria; order Rhizobiales; family Beijerinckiaceae; genus Methylocystis. The sequence continues at coordinate 1,195 of CAZCJY010000160.1, read as the reverse complement.
AAGCCGGAACATGCGCAGCTTAATCGATTTGCGCCCGAAAGGCAGGAGCTAATTTATTATCGACTCGTTTCGGTAGGCGAATAGCGAGGAAAACTGCTTCGGCGCTCTCGATCAGCGAATTTCGGAACGGACTTTATACAAAAATATTCAGATAGTTATGTCAGGGCCCGCCGGCCAAGTGTCCGAAAAGCAACACATGTGGAGATTGTTGACTGAAACTCGCTTTCATGCGTCGCACTATGGCGAAATCATGGAATCAGCACAATCGAACCGACCGTCGCGCGTGATTCGAGCGCTGCATGAACCTTGGCGGCTTCGGCCAGCGGGAAACGCGCCGGTTCGCCGATCCGGACAAAACCGCGTTTCGCTGCATGGACCAAATCCTCCATCATCTCCTCATAGTCGCGTCGATGCGCGATATGGGTGAAGAGCGACGGCCGCGTCGCATAGAGCGAACCCTTCAGCGCCAGCAGGCCGATGTCGAAGGAATCAATCGGCCCTGACGCCGAGCCAAAGCTCACGAACATGCCGAAGGGCTTGAGGCAATCGAGCGAATGCGGAAAAGTCGCGCGCCCTATCCCATCATAGACGACGTCGCACAGCCTGCCCTTGGTGATCTCGCGCACACGCTCGACGAAATTCTCCTCCCGATAGAGAATCGTGTGTTTCGCGCCGGCGTTCTCGGCGATCTTGGCCTTCTCGGGCGAGCCGACAGTGGCGATGACCTTGGCGCCCAGCGCTTCGGCCCATTGGCACAGAATCTGGCCGACCCCGCCCGCGCCCGCGTGAACAAGGACGCGATGGCCCTTCTTCACCTTGAAGGTCCGACGCAGCAGATATTGCGCGGTCAGGCCTTTCAGCATCATCACCGCGCCCTGCTCGTAGCTAAAGGATTTGGGCAGATGGATCACGGAATCGGCGGCGATATTGCGCGCATCCGCATAGCCGCCGAGCGCGCCGATATAGGCGACGCGGTCGCCGACCTCGAAATCCTTGATGCCGTCGCCGACGGCGATCACTTCGCCCGCTCCTTCGTGTCCCGGGGTGAAGGGATATTCGGCAGGATAAGCGCCAGTGCGTCGATAAACGTCGATGAAATTGACGCCGATGGCGCCGTGCCGAATCTGCACTTCGCCCGCCGCCGGCGCCGGCAGATCGATTTCCTCCAATTGCAGCACGTCCGGCGCGCCAGGCC
>CAZCJY010000159.1:5078-6321 GCA_964498975.1 uncultured Methylocystis sp. | reverse complement strand
CTCCTGACGCGCTCAGTCGCCGATACCAATCGGCGTAAGTCGCTAGGGATGGACGGCGCATTTCTTAGCGCCGATCGCGCCAAGGCGCAATCGGCCGAGAGGCGACGCCGCGACCAATCCAGCCTCGCGTCCACTGGCCGCATCCGCAGACCGAACATCGCAGCCGGCGCCGCTGTCGCCAGCTCCTGAAACAAATGCGGTCATGCAACGCGCTTTTCGGCGGCCGTCTAACGTAGTTTTATCGTGAGGTCCGTGCCGTCGTTTCCCGTTTCGCCGCTGAGCGGCTGGTCGGAAATGATGAGCGAGCCGCCCGTCCACAAACGCTCCGCGATCCGGTCGCGAACGTCCTGGGCGATCTCGATGCGCTCGAGCGCCTCGGCGGGGGTCGAAGCCGACCGGGCCGATGTCCAAGGCATTCCGCCCCTGTCCTCGGCCCAGGCATAGTTCTTCCTGCGCTCGCCCTGCTCTTCCGAGGCCTGAGCCGGCATCGACACGACCGACCATTTGAGCGAGGCCCCATCCTCTTTTGCCGCCGTCGCGAGATAAAGATGCGTGCCGAGCGGCGTCTGCGGGTCGCGCACCTCGATTGGCGCATCGAAAACGGGCGCTAGTCCCTGGCGCACATATATCCGCCGGTCCTTTTTGCTGACCAGCACAGAGACGGGCGTCGCAAGCCGTCGCGCTTCCTTCTCGGCGTTCGCGGCTGTGGCGGAGGCGGCTGTCGCCTCGTTCAAACGCCGAACGGCGTCCGCCAATTCTGCGTCCTTGGCGGTTGACGCCGTTCTGGCGGTTTCGAGCTTCGTGGCGGCGTCGCCAAGCGCTGCGCCGGCATTCGTTTTTGCTAACGCCGCCGCGTCCTTGGCGGCCGCAGCCCTTTCAAATGCCTTGGCAAGGCGGTCAGTCTTCGCTTGGGCCAAGGCATTGCCCTCGGCCGCATTGCGCCCCGCCGCCAAGGCGGATTCCTGTTGCCTGATGGCGGCAATGGCCGACGCCGCTTCATATGCCCTGGCCGCGGCGTCGCCTTTCGACTGGGCTGACGCGCGGGCGGCTTCCGCCGCTCTGAGCTCCATCGCCGAACGGGCGGCTTCTTGCTGTTTGACGCCGACGACCGAGGAGGCCTCTTTTACGGTCTTGGCCGCCGCAGTTGCTGCGGCCACGGCCTTGACCTTTAGTTGCTCAGCATATTGACGCGGATTGATCGCAGGCGGTTCGGCGACAGCGGGCGCCTGCGGCGGGTCGACAG
>CAZCJY010000159.1:0-5068 GCA_964498975.1 uncultured Methylocystis sp. | reverse complement strand
AATCCGCATTTTTGGCGCCGGCAGCAGCGGGTGCTCGAATTCGGCTGGCGTCACGTCTTGCGGCGAGATGACGACGCGCTCGCCGATCTTGGTCAATCCCCATAGCTTGGCGGCGAACTCGGCGGGGAGCCGGATGCAGCCGTGCGAGGCCGGATGGCCGGGCACGACTCCAAGATGCATGGCGATGCCCGACCATGTGATGCGCTGCATGAACGGCATGGGCGCGCCGGAATAGATATTCGATCGGTGGAATCGTTCGCGGCCGATGATGGTGAAGATGCCCTTGGGCGTCGAATGGCCAGCGATGCCGGTAGAAATCGCCGAGCGGGCGACGAGCCCACGGTGATTATATATCGAGACATGCTGGTCAGCGATCGAAGCAACCGCAAATAGCGGCCGCTCTATAGCAGGCTCAGCTTCGCGCGCAGAGGGCGCGCCGGCTTTCTCCGCCTCGACGCGGCCGTATTTTTTTCGTGCGGTCACGCGATGGGACTGAGGACGCGGCTTCCACTCTCGCGTCGGCGCGATCCGAGGCTCGTCGTCGTAATCCCAGAGAAAATAACCCTGCGCCAAAGCCGGCGTTCCCTCAAAGCCGAGGGTCGCGGCAGCAACGCCAGCGGCGAAGACCGCCGTTGAAAAAAACTTGGCGCGACAGCGTCTTCGCAATCGCATGTGACGGCTCCAAATTACAGTTGAGCGTCTCCGAAGTTTAAGGCCTAATTCTTATTTAAACGATAATAGATGGCTATTGCGGGGCAGCCACAAACCCCAAGAAAAACAAAGGCGGCAACGATTGTTTGCGAATGTGGCGCCCCGACCGCCGCCCGCTGGCCTCCGGGAGAGCTGGCGTGGGCGCTTCCCGACGACGCCTTGGAGGAGTGGATCGCCTCGCCGCGGTCAACAAGGCCGACGTCGGGGACGATGATCCCGCGTTTAACGAAATGATGCGGGGGCGCTTGTTCTTGCACTGCCCGACAACTGGCTGCGCACGATCAATTTCACACTCAGTACATCGTTCCCCTCAGAGAGGCTGTCGCGACCGGAAGACCGACGTCCGCCTGTATCTTCCTAAGGCGAATTTTGCATCGCAGCAAAGATCGAGTCGAGTCTTGCCTTCAATCTCCTCGCATAGGCGCTATTCGAAAATTTTCGTTGCACAAGCGAACGAGCCCCATCCACAATCTCGGCGCGCACGGTTCGATCAAAATAAACACGACGCATTTGTCTTACGGCGGCAAGATGATCCGGCTCGGCCCATACTTGGCCAGCCTTGACGCGAGGATAATGGTCCGGAGCGACAGGAATGAGTTCATAGGGAACAAGAAATGCGCTGCTTTCCGTGCAAAAGTCCACATTGCCTGAATAGGCAGTCGCAATGACCGGCACGCCAAGCGCCATCGCTTCGAGAACATGATAGCCAAACCCCTCTGAACGGTGAAGGGACACCAAAGCGTCAGCGCCTTCTATCAACGCGGTATGCGCTTGCGCGTCCAGCAGCGCATCGATCAGCGATATACGACTGTCAGCTATACACAGCTGTCGCACAGCGCGCCACATCGCCTGATCGAGTCTACTCTGTACTTTTTCGATGCTGTGCGTCTTGATCACCAATCGAACCCGAGCACGGTCGGGAAATGCATGCAAAAAGGCGCGCGCGACGCCCAATGGATTTTTACGATCCGCTCCCGATAGCGCGTCGCCCGCGGTCAAGAAGATGAATTCATCCGGAGCGGCAATCGCGCCATATGCGATCTCGCGAGCTCGCGCATGGCCGAGGGGTTTCGCATCCTCAACGGCGCCGCCCACTACCGAGACAAGGGGCGTATATGGCGTCAGGGTATCGGCGATGAATTGGGAAGCCGCCCATACCTCATCGACGAATGAGAGCCCCATCGAATGCGTTGGTCCCAGCGGCGCCAGTTCGAAATAGGGGAAGGAGATATTGAAGGCGTCAGTGAAGACGTCTGGTCCGTACGCAACAGCCTTAGGCAAATCTTCTAAATTGAGGTGGACGATATTAATACGCGCGGATCCCGGATCCGAAAGCAAGATGCCGTCAGACTGCCGCGACTCATTAGGATGATCCAATGAAAATTCACAATTTCGGATATGATAGCCCGTTGATTGCAACGCCCTCGCAAGTCGTCTGCAGCTTTGCCCGACTCCAAGCTCCCGCGTAAAGGGCCCGATGACCTGAACATCGGCGATTTCAGTGTTCGAGACGACTTGCGCCGCTGCATAAATCCGCGAGCCTCGATTCGTCTGAGTTGCAAACCTGTTTGTCGTAAGATCGAAGTTTCGCGCTGCAATCATATGGCGCCAATGTTCCGCATTAATCGGACAGTTCCCTCCAAAGATCGCGATGCTCAGCGAATCGAATAAACAGGCGTCCTTGGCCTGCGGTTCGAGGAGCATATCCCGCCATTTCGCCGGGACGAACATCAGAAAATGTGGAGCGGTTATCGAGAAAAGGAGCGTGGCAAAGTATGCGAAGGCGCGCTGATCGGCGGCCTTGAGGGGTAAGCCACATAGAACAGGGTTGTTAGACAGAAATAAAAGCATGAATGTCGTTAGTGGATACGGCTCTTCATTCAATGGTTCATCAACCGCATTGAGCGCTTCTCCGTTCATCGGACCAATGAGGCAATCTTCAACCGACAGCGTTGCTGCGTCATAGGCGACCCACAAAAAACGTCGTTGGACTGCCGATATTTGTGGCGATTCAAAAGCAAAATTATCGGCAAACATCTCCTGAGCGCGGGAGATGTCAGCGTCAGATGCGATGGATTGTGTCAGAAATGCAATATCATCAGCCGACAGCGGGGCTCTATGCGCTCCACGCATGCGTCCGTAAAGTGAAAGGTACCATTTTAGGAAGTCCAAACTCTGCGCGGGAACGAGAGATGGCTCGAACATATCCGCTTGGTTCCAACAGTGGCGAACCAGATCCTGGTATGCGCCGATAGGTCGTCCCAAGCAGGTCGGCGGCGCGGAATTGGGGGAAGGCGCTACAAGACGCTCATAAAAGCGCTCGTCGGCAAGGTGAGCAAAGCGCTTTGGCGGCGCGTGAGGGGCTTGAGATTGCAAGCCCGCGAAAGTTATTCGCAGATAAGCCGTCGCTGTCGCGCAATGACCGCTGCTTACATCCGATTGCCGCACGCACAACGCGGAAGGCAGCGCGATGCGCCGTGCTCCAACCACATATGCTTCAACATTAGCGTTGGGGCCGTTTAGAGCATATCCGATATTCAGCGCAAATCCGTATGCTCCATCGCCAATGCTAGCGGCGACTAAATCCTCGCGACGCAAATTTGCGCGAGCCTGCCCGGCAAAAGCTTCATCGACGAATACATCGACTAACAAGCGACGCTGCGGATTGCCGGGCGCAAAAGCCCAGCCCAGAACGAAGCCATTTTCAATCACGTCGACATGACCGACAGCGCTTGAGGCTCGCAGACGCTTAAGAATGGCCCGAAATCGCTGCATGAGATTCATGTTTTGACGCCGCCCGCCTCACCTTGCGCCAAGCCCCGGCGACGATTGAAGAGTCCCGGGCGTCAGCGCCGCTCTTGCGCCAGCTGTCGTTCGCGCTCGACTAGAAGCCCAAGGTTGAATTGCGGCGAAAGAGGCTCCGAAAAAATCGGAAGATGCGTACGAAGCCGGATGCGCCAATACTTGATTTGCCGAGGCCCACGTGCTGGCCTTAGATGCCGCCTCGAGCCGACCTACAACCATTTTCAAGCGATTTCTAATCACTCAGAGAGCTAAGCGCATTGGGCTTGCGGCCTTCTTTGAGGCCATACCGGATAAAATGGAAAAACGGGTTCATTTTAGCGGCTTCCACATCCGGATTGTCGCGTACGTATCCGCTGTTGTCGAAAAGTCGATGCGGTCGACGGCCTTCCTTGGTTCCGTGAAGCATATAATGGCGTAGCGGATCAATATTTGCGTCAGCGACGTCTCTGTATGTACGGAGGTAAAACTCCCGGTCAAAGAGCCCGGACCTGAGTATCGTTTGCTCCTCCGTTCCGCGGTTTGTTGTCGCTAATATGCCGCTAAGGATTCGCTTTAAGCTAAAGGCGACGCCGCCGCTCCGTCGACGCATGTGTATGAATGGCCAAAAAACGCCGCTGCTTGTTCTAAGGACCGAGAGCCTCCTCTCCCAGTCGATAATTTCAAACCGGACTTGGCGTCTTGCTTCCTCCACGAGGCTTTTGTTGCTCGAAATCTCTTCGCGCATTTTCTCCACTTGTGACGTCAGAAGCACAAGCGCGCGACGCGGCTCCGCGAGAACGGCTTCCATAAGCATTGGCTGCTCGGATCGTATTTGAGCCAGCTCTCCGTTCAACTCGTCTCTTTCGAGAGCAATGGAATTGTAATCCAAGCGGCTTGCAGACAGTTGCGCTCGAGCGGAGGACAACTCTATGACAAGCGAATTGACCTCCGCTTCGAAGGCGATAATGCGCATCCGGGTTTCGTCAAGTTCCGCTGCCTGTTTTCTAATAATATCATTCTGACAATAAACTTTGTTCGCCTGTTCCAGCAACGAAACGACATGCTTGTCGACCATTTCCTTTAGGAAACGTGTGTTCTCGTTTCCGAGCAGTTCAATTTTATCTCGAAGTTTTGCATTTTTTGCCGATACCGCTTCATATAGGACGCGCGCGCTCTCCAATTCCGATTGGGTCCGGCTCAAGGCGGCCGACAAATTATCGCGCTCGCCCGCAAGCGCGGCGACCTGCGCCAGAGCGGATTCGTGCTCCTTTGCCGCCGCATTGATCTCTTCTTGCGACGCCCGCAAAGCAGCGCTCCGCTCCTCCAAAAGACCCTTCGCCTCGGCAAGAGCCGTCTGCTCAATTTCAATCTGCTGCTTCAGCCGCTCTCCTTCGGCGGCACGGGAGGCGCGCGCGCTCTCCAACTCCGTTTGAGTCCGGCTCAAGGCGCCCGACAAATTATCACGCTCGCTCGTAAGCGCTGCGACCTGCGCCAGAGCGGCCTCGCGCTCCTTCACTGCCGCGTTGATCTCTTCTTGCGACGCCCGCAAAGCGACGCTTCGCTCCTCCAAAAG
>CAZCJY010000158.1:5627-6372 GCA_964498975.1 uncultured Methylocystis sp. | reverse complement strand
GGCAGACGCCGTGCAAGGTGTTCGGTTATTGTTGCACTTGAAGCTTTAATTCAAGACACTTTGATATAAAGGGATTTACCGTCGGGAATCAGATAATGTGCGACGTATCAAACGTGGCTCTGTTGAGCCATTCCCTGCCGAATTGAGTGCGTGGAAAACTTTTCAAAAGTTTTTCGCTAGTGGCTGCGAATTGCAACGCTTGCTCGCATTCATGCGCAAAACTGCCGGTCGTGGTACACTTGCGGCATGAATCGCATCATCCAATTCAACGTCTCGCGCGACGACGGTACTTACACCGCCGAGGGCGTGAATGTGCCCGTGGTGACGCAAGGCGAGACGTTCCAGGAACTGGAATCGAATATTCGCGAAGCGCTGGTTCTGTTGTTCGAGGGCGAAGACCTGTCAGCGTTCGGCTTCGCGCCTTCTCCCTCGATCTTGACGAGTTTCGAGCTGCCTCTTGAGCTTCCCGCCATCGAATATGGGGGTAAAGCCTAAGATTTTGTCAGGTGAAGACGTGGTGGCGATCCTGGAACGATACGGGTTCGTTGTTCATAGCCAGAAAGGAACGCATGTTAAGATGCGGCACCATACGGTGGGGATAACTGAAACGCTTGTCATTCCCCTACACGACACGCTCGCGAAAGGCACTCTCAAGGGCATTTATAGTCAGGCGTCGCGGTACATTTCAATCACTGAACTGCACCCGCATTTCTATAATTCGTGAGCTACGCCTTACGCGCCGTCG
>CAZCJY010000158.1:1637-5617 GCA_964498975.1 uncultured Methylocystis sp. | reverse complement strand
ATTCCGAGTATGCCGAGGTGACTAATCGCGCGCGTATTCCAGGCCGCTCAAAAGTTCGGAGAATTGATCTGGAAGAGGCTCGCGGAGGACAGAGTCGTAGATTTCCCGCAGTTGCTTGCCGATCTTATTGCAGACTTCCGGGGAAAGTGCGGGAGCGCCACTTTTCATTCCGTTTAGCGTCGAAGCCGCCGGGACAAGGCGGTCGTCGTGTAATCTCGTGGAGGCGAAAGCTTCCATCTCGTCGTCAATAGATCCTCGGCTTCCTGACCAATTCAGTGTGGCCGCGGCTAGTTTTTGCCAGCTTCTATATACCATAGCCGCCTCCCAGACCCCTTCGGGGTCTCTGGAGATGAGATATTGCCGCTAGCTCATTGGTTCGAGACGACAAATTGACGCGTCTTGTTCGAATCACGTCTATCAGAATCCTGTATCGGTCGATTGTAAAGAGTCCAGCCGCGCCAACTTCGGCGATAAACGATGATCGGCGCCTAGTTCGCACCTGCAACTACGACGGTACTCTGTCGCCAGCGGCTATGCTGCGATCCTATGCTGAATGCCGAGATGCTTCTCGATCGTGCCCACGCGCTCCATGATGTGATCAATTTCTTTCGTGAGACCGGCGCTGTTGCGCGCAGCTTCTTCCAATGCGTCGAGCCGCTGTCGGATGTCTCGCAATTCGGCACGGATTGAAGCGAACCCTTCCTGCATTTCAATGCGGAGTGAATCAATCTCACCGGTCAGTTCCCCGCGGAGTTCGGAAATGTCTACCTTAAACGCTACGCGCAACTCATCGCGCATCTCTGCCAAGTCTTCCTTGGTCGCCATGCGCTCCTTGATGAAATTGAGTGCTTGTAGAATATCCCGCACACTTTGGTTCATGCATGCAATTGTATCATAACACCAAATCGCGCAAGCCTGCGGCGCGCTGCAATGCTTCGCACGATAGCCGCTTAGGTCAAAGGGTAGGCAGCTAGCACTTCCCTCCCCTCTCGATATGACGATGAATAATCCTTAAGTCTGTGTTCGGCGGTCTCGCCGATTTGCAGCAAAGATAATCTGGATCGCCTTTGTGCGGCGCTTCCGTTTCGAGGAAGGAGATTTCGATGACCTCCTCACAGACGCTTCAGCCCCCGGGAGCCGGGCTCCCCTTTTTCGAAATCGTGTGGCTGCGTCCCGCTTTTAAGCTCAAGTGTATGGTCACGTCTCAGGCGGCGGCGTCGCAGACTTTCAGGGTAGAAGCAGAAAGGATACTGCGCTTGGTTCGAACCACTCCGATAAAGCAATGTGGCATTCCTGTGCTGATTGAACGAGTGCGGGGAATCGAAGACAGTAGCCGGAACTGGTCGATCTACATGGTGCTCGACCACCTGCGCATCGTGGATGAGGGTTTTGCGAAGACTGTCGACGCGCTGACTAAGGGTGAGACCTTGATGCGTGAAGCCCGGATTCAAGATGTAAAGCCGAGCCCCGATGCCGGCCCTGAGACGATCGAACGCTTCAACACGGCGGTTCAAGTATACGAGGTGACTGTCAAACGCCTTGGCACATTGGGCCGCTCGGCCCGCCACGCGCATCCTTGGTTCGGCCACCTGACAGCGCATGAATGGCATTGCCTCGCAGGGCTCCATCACGGGGCACACCGGCAGCAGGTGGAGCGGATCAAAGCAGGCCTTGCGCGACAGTAAGCCGGGACCGCCCGTACCTTCTCGGGTATCTACTGCGTGAACTGATTGGCGAGACAGAAATGTGCGGCGAATTTGCGCGCCTCGCTGAATATCGCCACTCGGTGGTTAGGGACGGGGACTTGCCCTGTTCGTATTCCGATGCGGGGGTTCCCTTCTTCTAAGGAATCCACACTGTCCGATATCCGAGGACTATCGGATGCATCGAGTGTCCGCGAGCCCGGGCGATCTCGCGCTGTGTTGAATATATTAGATACATATTAGAGCAGCGGACAGTGTTCGAAACGAGCGAGGATTTGAGCGACGAAACGCCTATCGCAGGGTCTAAGTTTTTCCGTCAGAACCCACAGTGCCTTCCGTCAGAACCCACACCTTTTTCCGCCAGAGCCCACGGGTATTTCCGTCAGAACCCACACCCAGGGAATGACCATTTCGAGTTCTGGTCGCGCGCACTCGAACAGCTAGTGGTTTAAATTTGACACTTGGAACCCTGTTCCAAGACTCTGGGCGAAGTCGATGGTGGAGTCAGCAAAGCGCCAAAAGCAGACATCTATCACCGGCCGCTTTGCGCTAGCTCCGGGAGAACGTGCCGGCGAGATCGGGGCTCATTTCGAGTGGGCAGAAAGCCAGGCCTCAGCTTCCTCCAACGAAAAGGAATACTCGTGGTCAACGACGCCGGAACGCATCCTTGTGCCTTCGGCCAGATTCACGATGCAGAACCGGCCGTGACCCTTTCCGTGTCCTGCCTTCTCCAGACGAAAACCCTTACGCTCAGCGATACGATTGACGCGTTTCTCGTCTGCGTTGCTCATGGTGTCGCTCCCGTTGAGCCGCCCGACCCGATTAGCTCATCACCGCTGCAAGCGCGGGCGCACCATGGGTCTGACTCGATTGAATAGATCTGATCTGCCGCGGGCGAAAGGCCTCCCGCTGCTTCGGTCGGAATTTGTCTGTCACGCGCCACAAGCCGACATAGACAGCGCCGCAAGCGGGATTGCTGCGCCCTTGGGGAGTTGGCACATTCGCAAGTTCACCAAGGTTCCAGAAAGGGACGAACCTCAAGCTCGAAGCTCCAGCCTCGACGATCTTGGATCGTAAGGCCATATACCGTCTCTGCCAGGGAGGCGGGGGAAACAAAGGCTTCAGCGGGCCTGTCGGGCATGCGTTCGCGCGAGCCCGGTGTTTCGACTACGCCATCGATAATGACGAGGGCGACATGGATGCCCTTCGGCCATAGCTTGCGCGCCATCGATTCAGCAAGGCTGCGCTGGGCCGCCTTGGCTGGGGCGAACGCGGCGGTGTTGGCACCACCGCGTCGCGAGGCTGTGGCGCCAATGAAGACGATGCTGCCCCGGCCCTCCCGGACCATGGAGGGGATCACCTGTTTCGCGCAAAGCAGAGCGCCGAGGGCGTTTACACGCCACGACGCCTCGAACTGCTCGATCGTGATCGCCTCGACATCGGCGAACACGCCTGATCCAGCGTTGAACAGCAAGACGTCGACGTCGCCAAGATCCCTACGGATGTTCGCAAAGGCGGCCAAAACGGATTCAGCATCGCCGACATCACAGGCATAGCCCCGCGCATCGGGAACTTCGGCAGCCAGCGCGGCCACGCGGGCCGAATCGCGAGCCAACAAAGCCACGGCATAGCCCGCTTCGGCGAAGCGCTTCGCGAGCGCTTGGCCGTTGCCCGGCCCGGCGCCCGCGACAACCGCTACGGGCCGATGATTGAGCTTCGTAGTCATGACTGCGCCCTCCACATCTCAATTGTCTCGCGTGCGAAATCAGTATAGCGGCGGCTCGATCCGCCCAGCACGCCGGCAGGATGGAATGCGTAACGGGTTCAGACGCCATCCCATATTTGTATAAGGCGCGGCATATCCATCCGGATGTCGCGAGCCTGCGCGCCGGTCCCACAGGGGCGGGGGCGCCTGCTTTCCTCAAGCTTGCAGTGCCTCCATCACCACCTGCACCAACTGGCCGCCTTCAGGCGTCGTCCAGCTACCGGCAAGTTCCGCGATGACCTGGTTGGTGCTGGTCAGCGTGACGCCCCCCTTTTCCATGCGACGCAGGGCAATGTCGTCGGACAACTGAGTGGGTGAGGCGCCGGCATCGGCGACCACCTGCACCTCAAAACCATCGCGTACCAGGCTCAGTGCCGGATAGACCGTGCAGACATCATTGGTGACGCCGGCAATGATGATCTTCTTGCGGCCGGTGGCCTTGACCGCGGCAGCAAAATTCTCATCCTCCATGGCGTTGACAATGCCGAAACGCTTGATGCGGGCGGCGAACT
>CAZCJY010000158.1:0-1627 GCA_964498975.1 uncultured Methylocystis sp. | reverse complement strand
GCAGGATGGCCTCAAGTTCGCTCAGAAGCGGGCCTTGGGCGTATTCTTCCATGCTGGAAGTCAATACTACCCGCATTTTCAGGATTCTGGCGGCCTTCGCCAGCATCAGCGCGTTGCGCTTCAATTCCTCGAAGGGCATGGATTTGGCCCAGCCCATGGTCCCGACCTGATGGTCGATCAGCAGCATGGCGGCATTGTCGGCACTGAATTTCTCGTAAGTCATGAGCAATTCTCCTGATGGTTTGATCTGAAGCGCATACACCGGTGGCCAGTCCAATGGGGTGCTTCGTTTTAGGTCCGCTTTCGGGATGCGCCGGATGGCAGCGCGAATGACGGCTTAGGGTCAAGAGCGGTCTACCGTGACGTGTGCACTCTCCGACATCGCGGGTAGCAAGCGTTAGATTTGGCCATTAGCGGGCCGATCGCCATTGCCCGATCGTCTTGATCTTGCCGCTGTGGCGCTGGGCGGTGATATGTTCACGTTTACGCTCCAACATAATCTTGCGAAGCGAGCCGGCGAAAGATGCCGATTGCGTGGTCGCGGCTTTCTCGATGGCGTTGCGCTCCGCGCGTGAGAGGGTCTTGAAGATGCGTCGCGCCTGCGCGCGCCGGTAGACCTCGTACGCGGCGCGCTCGTCCTCCGCCTGCCGTTCCTTTGAAGCCTTCATTTCGGTCTTCTTGGCGGCTGTCCGCGCGGCCTTGCCCGAGAGGTAGCCGGCGAGATACTGGCGCACGCCCCCGAGGCTCTGCACGTCGAAGTTGGTCCGCTTCGCCTCAGTGAGCGCATGGTCGAAGAAGGCGGGCATGTCCTCGAAACCGATCTCCGAGAGGAGGCGCTTCGCGGTCTCCACGTCTTTCGAACTGACGTAGGCCTGCGAGGCGACTTTGCGCCCGGTGCGCTTCTCGACGAAGAGGTAGGCGACGCGCAGCGGCTCGGCGATCTTGCGCTGGTCGGCGGCGAAGTCCCACTGCAATTCGCCCTGTCCGCGGTTGCGGTAGAAGCGATCGTAGTCGCGGAAGAAGCCAGCGCCCGGGCGGAAGGCGATGATGAAGCCGGTGTCCCCTTCGGACTTCGCCTTCGTGATCCGGTAGCTCGAGAGGAACCGGTGCTCGATGAGTTGGTCGAGATGAGCCCCGAGCCGCTCCTTGATCTTTGACGCGTGCTTCACCGTCGCCAATCCCCCGAGCCACTCGGCGCACATGTCGTCATAGCGCTTCTGGAAATCCAGCTTCGACCGATTGCGGCCGTCATAGAGATTGGCGAAGTGGAAGAAGGCGCGCATGTAGAGCGCCTGGCCGATGGTGCCGAGTTCCTGCATCAGTGTGAAGTTGAGACAGGTGAAATGATCGTCTTCGAGAGAGCGGACGATCGGCTCGGCGAGGGTTATGGTGCAGGCTTCGATCGGGTCGCTTGCGAACTCGCGGCGCTCGATGAGAATCTCCGGGAAGATGTTGAACGAGTGCTCTACGTGCCGGCCGTTCTCTTTTTTGAAATGGGTGCGAATGAAGGTGTAGTGAATCTCGTGCAGGGCGCGAGCGAGCTGCTCACTGTCGCGGCCGCCCCACTCCTTGCGGCCGATGAGCCGGCCGATCTCCCGCCGGGTGAAGGAGATTTCGTTGCGGATGG
>CAZCJY010000157.1:0-6373 GCA_964498975.1 uncultured Methylocystis sp. | reverse complement strand
GCGGCGCAAAGCGCGTCATTGGCGGCCCAAACGCGGCCTGCGTCCTCGCCATGGACGTCGCAGACGAAGCGCCCGACGGGCATCGCCGAATAGCGGCAATAGTCGATGAGGTCGTCCCAGTCGCGATAGCGCAATTGCGTCACGTCGCGCTTGAAGGCGGTGATGAGATCGCGCGCATGCTGCGGATCGAGCCGGCGCTCGCGGCAGGTCTCGCGCAGCCGACTGGCGACCGGCGTCTCTTCCGCGCCCGCGCCCATCAGCGCGGCGTCAAGCTGGTCGAGCAGGTCGAGCTTTTCCTGTGGGGCGAGCGCCGCGTGATCGGAAATGTCGTCGGCGGCGCGCACGAAATCGTAAAAAGCGAGGATCGGCGCGCGATGGCGCGGCGCGATGAGGAAGGACGCGACAGGAAAATTTTCGTCGCGATGCGTCTTCCCCGAACTCGTCTGCGCAATGTCCATCATGACGCCGTTCATGCCGCTTTACGGCGCCTGCCGCGCCTTCACGCCTCGATTTCGCGGTTCGCCTCGATTTCGCCGGGCGCTTCGAACCGGCGAGGCGCCTGGACCCTTTGAGGGGCCTGATAGCGGCCTTTCCATTCGCCGCCGCGGCCGCGCAGGTGCCGCCAGGCCGATTCAACCGTGAACCACGTATAGCACGCCGCGACGCCGGGCAAGGCGAAGGCGCGCAGCCGCGACAGGCCGTAAAAGCGCAACGACGGCATATAGGCCTGCGCCATCAGCAGCCAGGAGACGAGCGCCGTCTCGCGCGCCGGCGACTCGCCGAAAAGCGCGAGATAGGGCGGCGCGAGATAGGCGGCCCCCATGCCGAGCACCGCCCCGGCGAGTCGCCAGGGAGAATAGCTCAGCTGCGCATAGGCCGAGCGCGTCACCATGCGGGCGATGTCGGAAAGATGCGGATAGGCCCGCAGGCTGCGGACGTCCTCGGTCAGACCGAGCCAGATCGGCCCGCGCGTCTTCATCAGCGCGCCGAGCGCGCAATCGTCGATCAGCGCGCCGCGAATGGCGCGCAGCCCGCCGGCGGCGGCGAGCGCCTCGGGGCGCGCCAGCATTACGCCTCCGGCCGCGCCGGCGGCTTCATGGTCGGGATCGTTGATGTGGCGGAACGGGTAGAGTTTCTGAAAGTAGAAAATGAAGGCGGGCACGAACCAGCGCTCGGCGCGGCTTTCGCAGCGAAGCTTAACCATGAGCGAGGTCAGGACGGCGCCTCGCGCCCTGGCGCCGGCGACGAGGCGGGCCAGAACATGCGGGGCGAATTCGATATCGGCGTCGCAAAACAGCACGTAATCGGGATCGCACGGGAGCGTCGGCACATGATCGAAGCCGCGTTGCATGGCCGCGAGCTTGCCGGTCCAGCCGGCGTCGGGGCCGCGCGAGGAAAGGATCGTCAGCCGGTCCTCGGCGCCATGGGCGCGCGCGCAGCGGCGCGCGGCGTCGGCGGTGCCGTCGTCGCTTTCGTCGTCCACCAGCACAATGTCGAAACGGCCGGCGAAACCCTGGGCGAAGAGCGAGGCGAGGCTCGTCTCGATCACATCCGCCTCGTTGCGGGCGGGAATGACGGCGACGACATAGGTTTGCGCGGGCGCGTCCGCGTCCAAGGCCGCGAATTCGCGGTCATGCTCCGTCAGCCGCCAGAAGCCGCCGCGCAGCGCGATAAGATAAAACCAGACGAAGAGTCCAATGATCGAGATGAATGTCGCGAGCATGACGAATCGAATCGGACGCGCCATCCGGCGCAGGCCGGCCTTTTACCACCCGCGCTCAAGGCGGGCCAGTGCGGGACCCCCATGTTTCACAGGCCTTCCTTGCGCCTAAGCCAGCCTTGCGCCGTCTTGACGTAGCTTCGCTTGACCGCCGCCCAGGCGATGCGATGCGCCGCCTCCTCCTGCCGCGGGTCCCCTTCATGCGCCGCATAGGCGTGATTGAAGGCCTCGCGATAAATGTCCTGGGCATGCGCGGGGAGCAGGCGCCGGAGGTTTTCGGGGAGCTCGGCGTTACGGGCGTATGGCAAAGGCGGACTCCCTCCGTGCGGTCAGGCGGCGCCGGCGATCTCGGAGACGATCGCCTCGGCGGCCGCGCGAGGGTCGGCGGCGCGGGTGATCGGGCGGCCCACGACGATATGGTCCGCCCCCGCTCGGACTGCCTCCGCTGGGGTCATGACGCGCTTCTGGTCGCCGATTTCGGCGCCGGCGGGGCGAACGCCCGGCGTCACCAGCAGCATGTTGGGGCCGACCAGACCCCGGATCGCAGGCGCCTCCAGCGGCGACAGGACGAGTCCGTCGATCTTCTCCGCCTTCGCCTGAAGGGCCCGGCGCACGATGAGATCGTCGACGCCGAAGGCGTAGCCCGCCTGTTCCAGATCGGCGTCGTCATAGGAGGTCATCACCGTCACGGCGAGGAGCTTCAAGGCGCCGCCGTCCGACCCCCGCCGCGCCGCCCCCATGGTTTGGGGAAAGGCGTGAATGGTGAGGAAATCGACGCCGAGCCTGGCGATCTGGCGCGTCGCGCGCTCGACGGTGACGCCGATGTCGTGGAGCTTCAAATCCAGAAAGACGCGCTTGCCGGCGGCTTTCAATTCGCGGGCAAGGTCGAGCCCGCCGGGGGCATAAGCGAGCTCCATGCCGATCTTGTAGAAGGAGACCGCGTCGCCGAGCGCCGCGATCATGTCTCGCGCCTGCGCGACGCTCTCCACGTCGAGCGCGACGATCAGACGGTCGCGGGCCTTATCGCTCACGCCGCGGGCTTGCCGGCGTGGCCGGCCTTGCGATAGCGCCACACGCGCGCGGGCGGAATATTGAGCATGATCGGCGCCGAGCCTTTGCCCACATAGGCGCTGGAGAGGCCATGCGCATGCAGCGGCATCGGCGATTTTGTCAGACCATAGGTGAACTGGATGAAGAGCCCTTCGTCTCCCATCAATTCGAACGCCTGACGCAGGAGCTCCACGCGGTCGCGCTCGGGACGCACCAGGAGCGGCAGGCTGGAGACGACAGTCGCGATGCGGCCGACGATCTTGCCGTCGAGCGTCGACTTGAGGCCATAGGCGTCGCCCTGCACGATATTCACGCCCGGAAAACGCTCGGCCAGCAGGTGGCAGAAGCGGCTCTCATATTCCACCAGCACGAGACGCTCCGGCGCGACGCCGCGCGCAAGCAGCGCCTGCGTAACGGGCCCCGTGCCGGGGCCGAGTTCGACGATGGGGCCCTCCCTGTCCAGCTCGACGAATCCCGCCATCGCCTTGGCGAGGGCGCGCCCGGACGGCGAAACGGCGCCGATGAGGCGCGGATTTTCGATCCACTGGCGGATGAAACGGGCGTTGTCGGCGAGACTGGCGCGCGCGCCATGGGCTTTCTGCATTCGATGCGGCAAGAGCGCCTTCCTCCATGACTTATACGCGATGACTAACACGCGTCGACTGGCGCGCGACGACGAATACGCGCAAACGGCCCCGCGATCGGGGCCGTGCTGGCGATGATAGGGGAGCCGCGCGCCAAAAACAACGCGGCGCGGCCTTGCGGGGCTAGGCTAGTTGCGCCGCGCCTTGCTTTTGTCATGCGCTTCGACGAGCAGCGCCGAAAAATATTCCGCAAGCGCTTTGACGCTGGCGACCGTTTGCTTGTGGGCGTCGTCATAGGCGCCGAAGTCGAAGCTACGCTCCGCTTCCGCGAGCGCCTCCATCAGTCGGCTTTTCAGTTGCAAAATATGCTGCTCGCCATAGTCCGAAAGAGCGGGAATCGCCGCGCCGGGGTGCATCGGAAGATCGAGAATGGCGGAGCCCGCCTCGTCTTCAGGCAGATAGACGACGTTCCAGTCGTCATAAGGGTTGAGGCGCAGCACATAGATCAAGAAAAGACCGACCTCGCCTCCCCAGCAATTGTCCTGGATGAGCCAGAAAGGTTGAACGCGGGCGCCGCGGGCGCCGCCGGCTGCGAGCTTGTCGTTGATCTCGCGCGTCATCCGCGCGATCCGGACTTTGCCTTCGGCGACCATGCGCTCCACATCGGCGGGCGTGATCGTGAGGTTGTCGGGATCATCCGGCTTCTTGCCCAGCATTTTCAGCACGCCGCCGATCTTGGGGTCGTCCCAGACCTCCGGCGGAATGAGATATTTGGGAAGTTCGGACCCCTCCTCGGGTTTTCGGCGTCCAAAAAGGCCCATGGCGCGCTCCAACTGCAATGAGCGCAGGAAACGCTCGATGCGTTATGACGGCATGAATCGACGGCGGCGGACGCGAAACAGCGTTAATGCGTCTTTACCCGCCAAATAAGTCCTTCATGCGAGCGAAGAAGCCCGTCTCTTCGGGATGGGTGTCGTGGGAGGATTCCTCCTCGAATTCCGCGAGCAGCTCTTTTTGGCGTTTGGTCAGCTTTTGCGGGGTCTCAACGCTGAGCTGGACATGCAGATCGCCATGGTCGCGCCCGCGCAGCACCGGCATCCCCTTGCCCTTCGCCTTGATCTGGCGACCGGACTGCGCGCCCTCGGGGATTTTCAGCTTCACCTCGGAGCCGTCGAGGGCGTGAACCCGAATTTCGCCGCCGAGCGCCGCGCGCACCATCGAGATCGGCACGCGGCAGTATAGGTCCGCGCCGTCGCGCTGGAAGAAGGGGTGCGGCTTGATCGAGAGGAAAATATACAGGTCGCCCGGTGGTCCGCCGCGCAGGCCGGCTTCGCCCTCGCCGGCGAGGCGGATGCGCGTGCCGTCCTCGACGCCCGGCGGCACGTTGACGGAAAGCGACCGCTCGACCGTTTTGCGTCCCGCGCCCGAGCAGGACGGGCAGGGATTGTCGATAATCTCGCCGCGCCCTTGGCAAGTCGGGCAGGTGCGCTCTATGGCGAAAAAGCCCTGCTGGGCGCGCACGCGCCCCTGGCCGCCGCAGGTCATGCAGGTCTTGGGCTTCGATCCTTGTTTCGCGCCCGTGCCGGAGCAGGCTTCGCAGCTTGCGGAGGTCGGAATTTTCAGTGAGGCGGTCTTGCCGTGATAGGCCTCGTCGAGCGTGATCTCCATATTGTAGCGAAGATCGGAGCCGCGCTCGCGGCCGCCCGACCGGCTGCGCCGGCCCATCACGTCGCCGAAGAGATCCTCGAAAATATCGGCCATCGAGGCGCCAAAACCCTCGGCCGAGCTGAACCCGCCCATGCCGCCGCCTTGTTCGAAGGCGGCGTGGCCGAAGCGGTCATAGGCGGCGCGCTTCTGCGGGTCGCAGAGACATTGATAGGCTTCGTTCAGTTCCTTGAAGCGCGTCTCGGCCTGCTTGTCGCCCGGGTGGCGATCGGGATGGCACTGCATCGCCGACTTGCGGAAGGCGATTTTCAGTTCGACTTCCGTCACCGTGCGGCTGACGCCGAGAATTTCGTAATAGTCGCGTTTGGACATGGTCGCTTATCGGAATCGTGATGCGGGACTTTCGCCCCAGACCGGGATAGGGGAGCCCGGCGCAAACGCAACATAGCCCGGCGCTCGCGCGCCGGGCTATGTTCGCTAGCGCATCGGGACGGTCAAATCCATCCCGGCGCGCCTCATTTCTTGTCGTCGCCGACGTCCTTGAACTCGGCGTCGATCACGTCGTCCTTCGGCGCTTCCGATGCGCCTGCGCTGGAGGCTTCCGCCTGCTGCGCCTTATACATCGCCTCGCCGAGCTTCATCGAAGCCTGCGCCAATTCATTGGTCTTGGCCTTGATCGTCTCGGCGTTGTCGCCCTCGATCGCGGTTTTCAGCGAAGCGATCGCCGCTTCGATCGCGCTCTTGTCGGCGGCCGAGACCTTGTCGCCAAATTCGGCGACGGATTTCTCGGCGGCGTGCACCGCCGCTTCGCCATGGTTCTTGGAGTCGACAAGCTCGCGGCGGATCTTGTCCTCGGCGGCGTGCGCCTCCGCGTCCTTGACCATTTTGTCGATGTCGGACTCGGAAAGGCCGCCCGACGCCTGGATGCGGATCTGCTGCTCCTTGTTCGTCGCCTTGTCTTTGGCGGTGACATTGACGATGCCGTTGGCGTCGATGTCGAAAGTCACTTCCACCTGCGGCATGCCGCGCGGCGCCGGCGGGATGCCGACGAGGTCGAACTGGCCCAGAAGCTTGTTGTCGGCCGCCATCTCGCGCTCGCCCTGGAAGACCCGGATGGTGACGGCGGTCTGATTGTCTTCGGCCGTCGAGAACACCTGGCTCTTCTTGGTCGGGATCGTCGTATTGCGGTCGATGAGGCGCGTGAACACGCCGCCAAGCGTCTCGATGCCGAGAGACAGCGGCGTGACGTCGAGCAACAGCACGTCCTTGACGTCGCCCTGCAACACGCCCGCCTGCACCGCCGCGCCGATGGCGACGACTTCGTCGGGGTTCACGCCCTTATGCGGCTCCTTGC
>CAZCJY010000156.1:0-6445 GCA_964498975.1 uncultured Methylocystis sp. | reverse complement strand
TTTGCCCATTGCACCAGAGGGGCAATCGTTCGGCACTTGCTGGCGTTGGACTCCCTGCCTTATTCTCCTCGATAACCGCAATCAGTTATGCCGGCTACCGCTTGCCGGAGCATGAATGCGCTCACCTTTTGACGATGCATAGACAGCGTTTCTACAGCGGCGGCACTTGCGCGCAGAGATCGCATTGCTTCATGGCTTTCGTCCGGAATCCACATGCCCGTCAGTTCTCCGGCCCGAAGCAGCTTAGCGAGCGCAACCGCGTCGCGACGGTTGGTCTTGACCCGATCGCCCGGCTACGCGGATGAGAGAGGGCGCCAACAAATCCCATTGAAACGATGTAAGTCGGTGCAGCCCATAGCCGAATCTCCCCATCACAAGCGACGCCAGAGCGACATTACGACCTTCGCGACAAATTCAAGCGGCGGTTTTCGCTTTCCGCCGGCAACCCTCGCCATATCTAGTCATCCCAACACCCGCCGGCCGCTTGCGAGGAGAACCATGAACGCGCTGAAGGCGCCGCTCACACGATCCATCGGACATGATGTTTTCGCCTCCGTCGTCGTCTTTCTGGTAGCGCTGCCGCTTTCTATCGGCATCGCGATCGCATCCGGCGCGCCCATCGACAAGGCCGCCTCCGTCGGTCTGGTGACGGCGATCATCGTCGGCCTCGTCGTCGGCCCCCTCTCGGGAAGTCCGTTACAGGTGAGTGGCCCTGCGCCGGCCTCACAGTGATGGTTGCGGTTTTCATCGAAAAATATGGCTTCGAAACGCTCGGAATCATCGTCGCGCTCGGCGGCCTCATCCAGGTTCTTGCCGGGCTTTTGCGCCTCGGCTTTGTTTTCCGCGCCGTTTCTCCGGCTCTCATCCAGGGGATGCTCGCGGTTATCGGCGTGCTGATCTTCGCGTCGCAGTTTCATGTGATGGTCGATGACATTCCGCCTGGCACGGGCGAGGAATTCGGCGGCGTCATCAATCTCTGGTTCCTGCTGGAGGCGATCTGGAAGGGTCTCGCCGAGCCGTTGCATCGGCCCGCGGCGCTGATTGGTCTCCTCACCGTCGCCATTGTCGCTCTGTGGGCGCTGGTTGCGCCGAAAGCGCTCAGGCTCGTGCCAGCCGCGCTTCTCGGAGTGGTCGCCGCCACCGCCGCTGCGACGATGCTCAATCTCGACGTCAAGCGCGTTCCTGTGCCTGAGCAATTGTTCGCGGCCGCGCGCCTGCCTTCTTGGGCCGACGCCGGACAACTCGGCGACATCGGCATATGGCTCGCGGGCCTGTCGCTCGCTTTTGTCGCGAGCGCCGAGTCGCTGCTCACCGCCACGGCGGCGGATTCGCTTCTCTTCGGGTTTGCGACGCTTCCTGCCCATCTCAAATCTCCTCACGGCTCAAAAAGCCATACTCCAGGAAAAATCACTTTTCACGTCGGGCAAGCTTGACTGAGGTTAGCGGCGCGGGCCGACTAAAAAGAGCAAGGAACATGGTCGAATTTCAACTTCCCAAGAACTCTCGCCCTGTCGAGGGCAAGACTTGGCCCAAGCCCGAGAGAACGGTCAATCTCAAGGAATATCGCATCTATCGCTGGGATCCGGACGAAGGCGGCAATCCGCGCATCGACACTTATTTCGTCGATCTGGACGACTGCGGGCCGATGGTGCTCGACGCAATTCTATGGATAAAGAACAAGATCGACCCGACTCTAACCTTCCGCCGCTCTTGCCGCGAGGGCATCTGCGGCTCTTGCGCCATGAACATCGACGGCCTCAATACGCTCGCCTGCACCAAGGGCATGGACGAGATCGCGGGCGTCATCAAACTCTATCCGCTGCCACATCTGTCGGTGGTGAAGGACCTCGTTCCCGATCTCACCGATTTTTACGCGCAGTACGCCGCCATCGAACCCTGGCTGCAGACCAAGACGCCGGAGCCCGAAAAAGAGTGGCTGCAATCGCCGACGGACCGGCACAAGCTTGACGGTCTCTATGAGTGCATTCTGTGCGCTTGCTGCTCGACCGCTTGCCCCAGCTATTGGTGGAATTCCGATCGGTTTCTCGGCCCCGCAGCTTTGCTGCAGGCGCATCGCTGGGTGGTCGACTCGCGCGATCAGGCGACGGACGAACGCATCGATTATGTCGACGACACCTTCCGCCTCTATCGCTGCCACACAATCTTGAACTGTTCCAAGACCTGCCCCAAGGGGCTGCAGCCGGGAACGGCCATCGCCGAGCTCAAGAATCTGGCAATCGCGCGGCAAAGGGCAAAGTGACCCTCCGCCAATGAGCGCATTCCGTCGAAGTGTGTCACGTTGCGCGTAATTGTAATAATGCGCTCATCTGATCATCTCGCTGCACTATATTTGCGAGAACGCGGTGTAAAACCCCTTGGAAACACACGCAGGTGCTGATTTGTAAGTCTCAAATAAGCTACAGTAAACGCTCTCGCATTTTCAATTTAGATACAGCTTTCTCAAATTAAGCGCACGGTTAATCCTTTGAAATGAATGAATCTGGATTCATGTAATTAACTGTAATTAGAGCAGTCTCCGAATGAACTGAATCGTTTTGAGATTCCCGAATCGCTCGTGTTCTGATTCAAGATTCTCGCCGCGGAAGGAGGCGGCGGGGATGGCACTTTCCGATGATCTTCGCGCGCGGGCGTGAAGGCGGTTGTCGAGGACGGCATGTCGCGCAATGCGGCTGCCAAACGCTTCGGGGTGGGCGTTCCGAGCGCTGGGTGAAACGCTTCGAGACCACGGGCGAGATTGCTCCGGCGCCAACGGGTGGGGATCAGCGCTCGAAGCGGATCGAAACGCATCGCGATTATCTCCTCGGCCTCATCCGCCGCACGCCGGACATCACCCTGCTTGAGATCGAACATCGTCTGCTCGAAAATTGCGGCGAGCGCTTCTCGTCGTCCGTGCTGTGGCGCTTTTTCAACCGCCACGACATCACATTTAAAAACGTATGGCCCGCCCCGTCTGCAAGCAGTTTTTTCGACAGCGCCGTTTGATCAGTCTGCTTCAACGTATCCGGCCTCGGGGTGAGCCCCCGGCCAAGATGGAGATACGCGCGTCCCTGTCCTCATAAAAGTCTCGGCGTCGAGCGCCGTTTTTTGAACCAGGTTTCCGGAACGCCGTTCGACTGTCAGTCAGGCCATCTCTCGATCCACCACCCGCAAACATCGTCGGCCGATCAGCGCCTCATGCGCCGACCAACCAATAGCTACGCCGCCAGGGACGCTCCCTTTGCGGTGAATGTTTCGCCGCGTCGCAACACCGCCCAGGCGATCCGCGCCAGCTTGTTGGCCAAGGCCACAACGGCGACATTCTGATGCACGCGGGCGAGCAATCTCTTGGCCCATCGGCCAAGCGCTGTGTCGCGTCCGGCGATGTGTGGAAAACGCCGCCCGCGCTCCATGGATCAGCAACTTGCGCAGATATTTGTCGCCCCTCTTGCTGATGCCGAAAAGCCGCGGCTTGCCGCCAGTTGTCGATTGACGTGGGACCAACCCCAGCCACGCGGCCAGATCGCGACCGTGTTCGAAAGTCTCCGCTTTTCCGATTGCCGCGATCATGGCCGAAGCGATCATGATGCCGACGCCGGGGATTGTCGCCAATCGCTTCGTATCTTCGTTCTCTTTCGTGAAAGCCGCGAACTCCGCGTCGAAGACGGCGATGCGCCGATCGAGTTCCTGCCATTGCGCGCGACCGTCGGCGATCAACAGACGCATCCGTGGGCTCAACCCCTGTCTGTCCTGACCGTCGAGCAAGGCGGCGAGATGGCGTTCGAGATTACGCTTGCCCTGAGGAATCACGATCCCACGTTCCAGCACGATCGCGCGCAACTGGTTGATCAAAGCCGTTCGTTCGCCGACCAACCGGTCTCTCGATCTGTGGAGCGTTTGCATGTCGAGTTGGTCTTGGGCTTTCAACTCGACAAAGCGCATGGTCGGACGCGTCGCCGCCTCGGCGATCCCTTCGGCGTCATGATCGTCATTCTTTTGCGCCTTGATATAGGGCCGCACATATTCTGGCGACATTAGTCTTACGTCGTGTCCATGGCCCGCGAACATACGGCCAAGATCGTGCGCGCCACAGCACGCCTCCATGGCGACGATGCAAGGTGGCAATTTCGCAACCAGGCCAATCAGCGTCTCTCGCTTCGCGCGCCGGCGTAAAACAACAGCGCCTGCCGCGTCGAGACCGACGATGCTGCAAACATTCTTGCCAAGATCTATACCGAGCACGGAAACCTGCATGATTCGTCCCTCCGGTTTGAACCTCCGGCGAAGCTACAACGCCGGGTGGAGGGGCGGGCCATTCCATAAAAGACCGCGCATGCTGTTTTTCGGACGGAAATTATGCAATTTCTGCACATGACCGCGCTGCCCTATGCCTTGCCTTTGCGGGTCGCAAGAGCGGCGAGTCTTTTCATCGTCGAGGGCCGGAACGACGTCGCGCTCGCCTATGTCTATTTCGAGGATCTCAACGACGCTTACTCACGCTCATGACTCATGACGACGCTAAGGCCGTCGCGCAGGCCATCGCACGGGCACTGACGGCGGAGGGGAGCGCCTTGGGGAGGTGTCCGATGCTCAATTGGCTCCGTCGCCGCAAGATCGCCCGCGCGCTTGTCAATCCGACGCGCGCTTTGCTCGAACGCTTTGGCGATGGCGCCTACCTTGAAGCGAGGCTCCGCCATGGTGACGCCTTGCACGTCGTCGACGGCAACCGCCCGCCGGGGCATTGGGAGAAGGTCAAGGAAGCGATCCGCAAGCGGAACGCTAGCCCAGTCACCTAAGCCATTGCCTTACGCCTCCATGCCGCGAGCATGTTCCACTTCGCGAATGCGAAAAGCTGTAGGTCCCGTCTGCGCATTTGGCGGTCGCGCCATTCGGCAGAGCGCCGGAAACGCTTGCTGAAGGCGCGTGGACAACTTCGCCTCGCTTGTTGATGTAGCTGTCATGTCGCTGAAGCTGTTCCTCGTTGAGTACGCCAACATCGACGCCATAGGCGTGGCGTCGAGGCCGGCGCACCGGCACCGCGCTGAGCGGAATCAGGCAGCCCGCGATCTCTTGCCAAGGAAATATTTGAAGGGGATCGCCGAGACGTCTTCCTTAAGACGTTTTTCGTCCACCATCCTGCGGCATTCCTTACTGATGGCGGCCGCGCTGCACTTGATCGAAGCCTTCATTTGCCGGCGGGTAACACCCGGCTTCCGCGCAACCAGGTTCTCGATTTCTCGTGTACTGTCAGACTCACTACCACACACTCCTACTCAATTGTAACCTTGCGCCACATGACGGAACGCAGGGCACGACATAGATGTTCTTTCTGCTGAATTCAAGACCGATCATTACTGCGACAGCTTACCTAGCCGCGCCTTTATGATGCCTGATACGCGATATCTCAGCGGCGGCGATATGGCAGCCGTCCCTTCGCTATTCGGCCGGTCGGAGTCAAGCGCATTCAGGCCGTGATAATCTCTGATTTTTGATGTCACTCGCGGGTCCTCGCTTCTCTTCGGGATCAGCCGCATGGCTCTCCCAGCATGGGATCAGCGGGATGGGGTGGAACAATCTGTCGGGCGTCCTGATCGCAGCGTAGCGATCGGTACAAGGGACAGCGCGAACTCTCCTCATCCATCGTCCCGCGAGGGACCTCTTTCCGCCAGCTGGCGGAACTTGAATAACCTTTGTTCGGCGTTGCGTTTCGATGAGTTGCTCAAGGCGAGACCGGCGCGTTCTCCCTCGTTCAACGAAACCCGGCGCCATCGGCCAGATGTTATGGCTGGGGGTAACGACGCACCCGACCGCCGAATGGATTGTCCGACAACTCACCGAAGCTTGCGGGTGGGACCTAACGCCGCGATATCTCATTCGCGATCGCGAGGGCGTCTATGGCGAGATATTCAAACGGCGAGCCGATTTCGAACGCTCTTGTGATTGTGAGGGCGCGTGGCGGGCACGAAAAGATCGAGCACTCGGCTCGCTTCCTGGAATGAAAGCCGGCTTCCCAATTCCGCCTGAACACACTCCAGCTCTGGGGTTGTTCGTCCAGCCAACAACGTCGGCAATCGACTAGACGAAGTTGCGTCCTGCAGCGGCGAACAACCGCATGAACGAAATCGAGGCGCGCGAACCTGACAGACGCCATACAGCGTATGAATTGAACGTGTCCGATAATCGTGGATGGCACGACGCCGCTCGCAGCCCATACATTCCCGGTCACGCATTCCGCATTGCTCGACCTGAAACTGCGTGTGTTCGGCTTGCACCAGCTGCAAGATGGCTTTGGCCTCTTCGAGAGTTAGGCCAAAATCTTTGAACTGGGGTTGGTCCACATTGCGCCGGACAACAAAAATCTCTCGTCGCGCCAAAACGCCATCGACCCCGGCAAATTCCGCCAATATCTTCATCTCAATAATTCCCGTCACAGGCCTGCCTCCTCGTT
>CAZCJY010000155.1:5360-6452 GCA_964498975.1 uncultured Methylocystis sp. | reverse complement strand
GAGAAGGAGGTTTCGGTCTATCGCGACCTCGACATTTGACGGCGCTATCGCCCGCGCAGACGCGCCAGCACCTCTTTCGTCGCGAAGCCGTCGGCGGGCTGTATGCCTTCGCTCAATTGAAAGGCGTGCACGGCGTTGCGGCTCGCGCGGCCGAGCTTTCCGTCGAATGTCCCGCGATAGAAGCCGCGCTGCGTCAAAAGCTGCTGCATCGTCATGACGTCGGCGGTCGAAAGCGGCGCGACTCTCGGCCAGGACGCGAGCGGGATATCACGGCCGGCGATGCGCTCGGCGAGCAGCGCGACCGACATCGCATAGGCGTCGGACGTGTTGTATTGGCGGATGACTTCGAAATTGTCGGTGATGAGAAAGGCGGGACCGCTCGCGCCCGTCGGCAGATATAGGCTCGCGGCGCCACTTGCGGGGAGCGCCTCGCCGTCGGCGCGCGTGACGCCCAGCGCGCGCCACCGGGCGAAGTCGAGATCGAAGGCCGCATAGTCGAAGCTCTCGGGCAAGCGTATTTCGACGACCGCCGGCAGACCCGGGATCCAGCCGGATTTCGCCAGGAAATTTGCGATCGACGCCACGGCGTCGGCGTGCGAGCGCCAGATGTCCGGCGCGCCGGAGCCGTCGGC
Organism: uncultured Methylocystis sp.; assembly: GCA_964498975.1. Classification (GTDB taxonomy): domain Bacteria; phylum Pseudomonadota; class Alphaproteobacteria; order Rhizobiales; family Beijerinckiaceae; genus Methylocystis. Next base: position 5,820 of record CAZCJY010000155.1, on the reverse strand, counting down.
GCTTTCGGCGTATTTGAGATAGGCGGAAGGCATGAACTGCGGCTGGCCCATGGCGCCCGCCCAGGAGCCGCGCAATTGCGCGCGCGTCGCATAGCCCTTCTCAAGCATTAGGAGCGCGGCGACGAATTCCTCGATGAAGGTTTCGGCGCGATGGCCTTTCCAGGCGAGCGTCGCCAGAACGCGCAATACGTCGGCGCCGCCTGCCGCGGTTCCGAAATTGCTCTCGACGCCCAGAATGGCGACGAGAATTTCCGGTGGAACGCCGTGGCGGGCGGCCGCCCGGCGCAGCGGCCCCGCGAGTTCCGAGGCGACGGCGCGGCCGCGCGCGACGCGACCATTCGTCACGGCGCCCGCGAGATAGGCGGGGATCGATATGGTGAATTCGGCCTGCGCGCGCGGCTTGGCGAGGACGCCAGGGTCCGGCGACAGCCCGGCGATGGCCGCGTCGAACGTCTCGCGC
>CAZCJY010000155.1:1284-5350 GCA_964498975.1 uncultured Methylocystis sp. | reverse complement strand
GCCATAGATCTTGCAGAAAAGCCTCAAAGGTCGCGGCCTTCGCGGCGCCCGGCGCGAACCAGGCGGCGGCAAGCGCGAGCGCCGTCGCCTGCAACAGGCGCCGGCGGCTAGGTGTATCGCGCAAGATGCGCGCGAAGGGGCGAACCATCTTCTTCTTCCCTTTGTTGCTTCTTTGGAAATATTACACTTTCCGCCATTTCGTTTGACAGGGGGCGGGCGCTGCCTTCTACTGAAAAAAGCTATTGTAGGAACAGGGAGCGAGAAAAAAACTCGCTGGCGGCCAGAATGACGCATCAGCCTTTGACTACGAGTTTCGACCGTTCGATCAAACTGCGCGAACAACCCGGCGAAGGCGCGGCGAAGCCTTCGGATATTAAGGCGCGGCTGCGCGGCGCGGGTCTGCGCCCCACCGTGCAACGTCTGGCGCTGAGCCGTCTGCTGTTCGGCAATGGCGACCGACATGTGAGCGCCGAGGCGCTGCACGCCGAGGCGCGCGAAGCCGGGCTGACGATGTCGCTCTCCACTGTATACAACACGCTCAACCAATTCGCTGATGCGGGCTTGTTGCGCGAAATCGCCGTGCAGGGTCCGCGTACCTATTTCCACACCCGCACATCGCCACACCATCACTTCATGGATGAGGCGACGGGCCGCATGTTCGACGCGGCCGACGGCTCGGTGGAGTTCGCGCGTCTGCCGGCGCCGCCCGAAGGGATGGAGATCGTCGGTTGCGACGTCATCATCCGCATTCGCCCCAAGAGAGGGTGACGGACGACGCTCCGCAAACCGCCCGAGGGCGCGCGGCGCGAAGAATTTGGCTTGCTTACACAGCGCTCGCGATCGTCGCTTTTCTCGTCGTTCTGACGATTTACGTCACGACATATGACGATTACGACATATCGGATCGCCTGCGCGCGACCGGGCGCTTCGCGCGAAAAGCAATGCGCGTTCTCTCTTTCCCACTCGGATTGCCGATTGGCGCGCTGTTGAACGGCCCGCTCGAAAAAACATTCGGCTGCAGCGACGAGAACGAACCCTGCGCCGTCTTCATCGACTGGCATACGCATTTCGCGGCCCTGCTCGCGCAGGTCGCGCTGCTTCGCTGGCTCATCGTCAGGCGAGGCTAAGCGAGAGATCTCCGCCATTGGAACGCACGGGCCTTGATCGGCTCCCACTTGTCATTCCCGACGCTCGTGAAACGAGCGATCGGGAATCCAGAGGCGCGGCCATGAGTTTTCCAGTCTCGACCTGGATTCCCGATCAGGCCTTTGGCCTGTCGGGAATGACAGCCTTTGCGCAACAATCGCGTTCCGTAATTACTTCTTCTGCGCGTCGCGCCATTGCTTCACGACGGCGAGAGCGTTCTCGATATGCTTCGTCGCGCCGGAATCCGCGACAGAAGATAAAATCTTCCCTTCAGGCGAAATGACGTAAGAAATGCGGCTGGCAAACATCGCGCCGGCGACCGGCACGTTGAAGGCGGCGTCATAGGCGTTGATAACCTTGAAGTCGGGATCGGCGCCGACCGGAAATTTGTCGCGGCATTCCTTGCTGGAAAATTCGCGCTGCGTCTCCAATCTGTCGGCGGAGACGCCGATCACGCTCGCGCCCATGGCGGCGAATTGCTCCATCGCCTCGGCAAATTCATGCGCTTCGATCGTGCAGACCTTGGTGAAGGACTTTGGATAGAAGTAGAGCACGACCGGCCCTTTCTTCAACGCCTCCTTGAGCGAAAAAGAAAAGTCCTTGCCGCCCTGCGCCGCCTGAACGGTGAAGTCGGGCGCGGCCTCGCCCGGTTTCAGAGCGGCAAGCGCAACGCTCGAAACAAGCGCGAAGGCGAGCGACAGAGCGGCGACGATTGCTTTCATGACGGCCTCCCCGGGCGGTCCGCGTTCCTTCATGAGGAGATGGTAGTCGGCTTTGCTGCGCCAAGGCGTATTATTGCGTTGCAACACAAAATGTTGCGCCGCATCAAGCCGGCCGATAGAATGGGCCGGTCCAGGCGTCTCGTTCGAAAGGACGGTCATGACAGATGATGTCGCAGGCGCCCCCGCCGCGCAGGGAAGCGAAACTGCGGCGGCGGGCGACCTTGCCCGTTCGAGCAAGAGCTTCCCGGCGCTCGCGTCGAACGCTTTCGTCGACGCTCTGCCGAGCGCCTTCCTCGCCGCAGAACGCGCCGCGGACGGCGGCTCCTATGGTTACGCCGCATTGGGCGACGTCATCGACCGTTCGCTTCATGCGAGCGTCGCGCATCTGACCGGCGGGCTCTCTCCCGCCGCCATGGCCGGCGCCTATTGGGACTGGGCGATCCATCTCGCCTCATCGCCCGGAAAACAGATGCAGCTCGCCGAAAAGGCGATGCGCAAGTCGTGGCGCTTCGCCAATTACGCCTGGCGATGCGCGCTTCAGCAGAACGGCGCTTCGCCCTGCATCGAACCGCTGGTCCAGGACAAGAGGTTTTCGAGCGAAGCATGGCGGCGCTGGCCCTATACGCTCCTCTACCAAGGCTTTCTGCTCAATCAGCAGTGGTGGCACAACGCCACCACGGGAATCGGCGGCGTCACAAAGCAGCACGAGAAGGTCGTCGAATTCGCCTCGCGGCAGTTTCTCGACATGTTCTCGCCCTCGAATTTTCTCGCGACAAATCCCGAGGCGATGCAGCGGACGCTGGAAACCGGCGGCGCGAATCTCATTCATGGCCTGCAAAATTTGCTCGAAGACATGGAGCGCCAGGCGGGCGGTAAGAAGCCTGTCGGCGCCGAGGCCTTCGTCCCGGGACGCAACGTCGCGACGACGCCCGGAAAAATCATCTATCGCAATCGGCTCATTGAGCTGATCCAATATGCGCCCGTAACCGAAACGGTGCGGCCGGAGCCCGTGCTCATCGTGCCGGCCTGGATCATGAAATATTATATCCTCGACTTGTCGCCGCATAATTCGCTGGTTCGCTATCTGACCGAGCAAGGCTGCACGGTTTTCATGATTTCCTGGCGCAATCCTGGCCCCGAAGATCGCGATCTCGACATGGACGATTATCGCGAACTCGGCGTCATGGCCGCGCTCGACGTCGTTTCGCGGCTCATGCCGGATCGCAAGATTCACGCGACCGGCTATTGCCTCGGCGGGACATTGCTCACGATCGCCGCCGCCGCCTTGGCGCGCGACGAGGACGAGCGCCTGAAAACCGTGAGCCTATTCGCCGCGCAAACCGATTTCACCGAAGCCGGCGAACTGACGCTGTTCGTCAACGAGAGCCAGCTCGACTTTCTCGAAGATCTGATGTGGGAGCATGGCTTTCTCGACGCCAAACAGATGGCGGGCGCCTTCCAACTTCTGCGCTCGAACGATCTCATATGGTCCTACGCGCTGAAATCCTACCTCATGGGCGAACGCAAACCGATAAGCGATTTGATGGCCTGGAACGCCGACGCGACGCGCATGCCTTATAAAATGCATTCGGAATATCTTCGTCGGCTTTTCCTCAATAATGATCTCGCCGAGGGGCGGCTCCGCGTCGACGATCGGGCGATCGCGCTGAATGACATCCGCGTTCCGATTTTCGCGGTCGGCGCGCAGCGCGATCATGTCGCGCCTTGGCGCTCGGTCTATAAGATTGTCCTGCTCACGGACACGGAGGTCACGTTCCTGCTGACGACGGGCGGCCATAACGCCGGCATCGTCTCGGAGCCCGCGCGCAAACGCGGCGGCTATCGGGCAATGACCAAGACGGACGGCGAGCGATACGCTGACCCCGACGAATGGACGAGACTCGCGCCCGGCAAGGAAGGATCATGGTGGCCGGAATGGACCGCCTGGTTAGACGCGCGTTCGGGCGCGCGCGTTAAACCACCCGCCATGGGCGACGCCTTGTGTGATGCGCCGGGGACATATGTGCTGCAGGCCTAAGGCACCGGTCATACCGAATCCAGTTAGCAGTTTGCCTCACATGTCATTCCCGGCAGGCCGCAGGCCTGACCGGGAATCCAGAGTCGATGCAAGAACGTTGGCTTTGCTCTGGATTCCCGATCGCTTCGCTTGAAGCGAAGCTTCTGGAATGACGTGACGC
>CAZCJY010000155.1:0-1274 GCA_964498975.1 uncultured Methylocystis sp. | reverse complement strand
GCACACTTTCGTGCATCGTTTCAGAGAGCGTCGGATGCGGAAAGATCGTGCGCATCAGCTCTTCCTCGGTCGTCTCCAGATTCATCGCGATGACGAAGCCCTGTATCAACTCGGTCGCCTCGACGCCGAAGAGATGCGCGCCAAGCAGCCGTCCGGTCTTGGCGTCAAAGATCGTTTTCACCATGCCTTCAAGCTCGCCGAGCGCGATCGCCTTGCCATTGCCGAGGTAAGGGAAACGGCCGATCTTCAGTTTGAACCCCTGCTCTTTCGCTCTTGCCTCGGTGAGGCCGACCGAAGCGACTTGCGGATGGCAATAGGTGCAGCCCGGCACGCGCGTCCTGTCGAGCGGATGCGCGTCTTTCCCCGCGATCGCCTCGACGCATGAAACGCCTTCATGTTCCGCCTTATGCGCAAGCATCGGCCCGCCGGCGACATCGCCGATGGCGTAGATCCCATCGACATTGGTGCGGCCCAATCCGTCGATCTTGACGACGCCGCGCTCCAGGGCGACGCCAAGCGCCTCAAGGCCCAGATTCTCGACATTGGCGACGACGCCAGCTGCGGAGAGCGCGCGATCGACCTCGATCGTCTGCGTCGCGCCGTCGGCGCCCTTGAGCGTCACGACGAGGCTGTCGGCTTTTTTCCCTACGCCCGCGACCGTCGTCGCGACGCGAATGTCGATCCCCTGCTTCTTGAAGGATTTATGCGCGAGCGCGGCGATCTCTTCGTCTTCGCTCGGAAGAATTTGCGGCAGCGCTTCGACGAGCGTCACCTCGACGCCGAAGGTTCGATAGAAGGAGGCGAATTCGACGCCGATGGCGCCGGCGCCGACGACGAGCAGCGATTTCGGAAAAGCTTCCGGCTTCATCGCCTCGAAATAGGTCCAGACGAGTCGCCCGTCCGGCTCGAGACCCGGCAAAACGCGCGGCCGCGCGCCGGTGGCGACGATGACATGCTTGGCGCGATAGACGCCGTCGCCGAGTCTCGCCTTCGGCGCCGGCAGATGCGGCGTCACAGGCGCCTTTGTTGGGGCGCCGACGCGCACTTCGCCCTTGCCGACGAGCGTCGCTTCGCCCCAGATCACATCGACCTTGTTCTTCCTCAAGAGAAAGGCGACGCCGGCGTTGAGCCGCGCCGCGGCCTCGCGCGAGCGGGCGACGATGCGGGCGGCGTCGAACGTCGATTCGCCTGCGCCGACGCCAAATTGCGCGCCCTCCTTGGCGAGGCGATAGACTTCGGCCGAGCGCAGCAGCGCCTTTGTCGGAATGCAGCCC
>CAZCJY010000154.1:0-6462 GCA_964498975.1 uncultured Methylocystis sp. | reverse complement strand
TCACACGGGAGGGGTCACAGGTTCAATCCCTGTGCCGCCCACCATTAAAATCAAATATCGACGAAGAGCGTAGCGCCGCCGCTGGCTGGGGAAGCATGGGGGAAGCAGACGGCGCCATTTCAAACGCTCGGCCCTTACAGGCGCCCAAACTAGATGCAGCGGTTGGCAAGCGCCGCGGGGATGCGCAATGGCATATCCGGCCGCTGGCTGAGTTTGCGGCTACAACTTTAGATCAGTGCAAATAGTCTTTCGGCTAAAAACAGTTCAAAATTAACGAAAAAATTTGGTCGAATTGGCAGATTCCTACTCTCTCCATTTTAGGCCATGCTTTTTGATCGCGTAAAGCAGACCTCAATTTGCGTAGTTGAATTGAGGTTTCGAGTAGGAGCGTAGATCATGCGTAAGGCCTCCCTTACTTTGTCATTTGGTGTGGCGCTGGCCCTATCGGCCGTCGGACCCGCCGCACACGCCGGGAATTTCGGCTCTCACTATGGGCCGACAAGCGGCGGTATCGTCGGCGCTCCTCTTGTCGGCGCACAGGCCGGCGTTCCCCTCGGCGGCGCAATGGGAGGTGGTTCTCCCGGCGGCGCGATGGGCGGTGGTTCTTACGGCGGCTCTGGGGGATACGGCCACGGATACGGCCATGGATTCGGCCATGGATACGGCCACGGGCATCACGGCTCCCATGGCAATGGGCCGGCAAGCGGCGGACTGGTGGGCGGCATCGCACAGAACCTGGTTTCCTTCTGATTATTCGACGACTTGGAAGTTGCGCACGTAGCGGGCGGCCTTCAGAGGAGGGCCGCCTATGCGTGTCACGATCCAACTCTTGCTGCCCGAAAGCGGTCCTTCTATAACGCCAATCCTGTTGAGTTTTGAGAGATACGCGAGCATTTAACTCCTTTGAGCAAGTCGGCTTTACGCAAACCCATCATGTCGGAGAAAAAGATGACCGGACCTCGCCAGTCCGCCGCCTTCGCCGTCGCCCTGTCGCTGACCGTCCTCTGGATTTCCAGCGCCTCCGCCGACGACTGCGCGGGCGCTGACGCTTCGCTCGCCGGTCACTATCATCTCAGCGGAGTGATGGAGGTTGGCTCGGAACTCCGGCTGCAGGCGAACGGCCGGTTCGACTATATGCTCGCCTATGGCGCGCTCGACGAACTCGCTACGGGCTGCTGGTCGCGTAAGGGCAAGGTTGTCACGCTCGCCGCGTCCAAATTCGAGACCAGCATGGACGACCCGATGAAGTTCGAACGGCTCGAACTGATCGTCACGCCGAGGGGCAAACTCGTGCGTCGGTTTGATCTTGAACGCGTCGGCGAATATTCGCGTTAAAGTCTGATTGTGGCGCATCGCAGACCATTCGCGCCGCCGACGATCGGCAGTTCGGCCAATTTCAGCGCGAACGGATTGAGGCGCCGCGGCAACGATCTTGTTATCTTTCGCGGTTGACGAGCCTGCGAGACGTGTAACGACGCCTCCCAAAGGATGTTCGCATGATGAACGAAGGCGATCAGCCTAAAGGGGAGAGCGTGATCCGCCGAGCCGACATGTCGCCATGCGGGCGTTATCGCTATCGACTCTCTCGCTATTGGGGACCGGGTCCGATGCTGCCCTTCGTCATGCTGAATCCCTCGACGGCGGACGCCGAGGTCGATGACCCGACGATCCTCCGCTGCATGGGCTTCGGGCGGCGCGAAGGCGCAGGCGGAATCGTGGTCGCGAACCTCTTCGCGTTCCGCGCGCCGTCTCCCGTCGCGCTCACAAAGGCGACGGACCCAATCGGCCTCGACAATGATGACGCGCTCATCGGGCTCGCGGCGGACTCCCGCGGCAACGCGATCCCGATCGTCTGCGCATGGGGCGTGCGCGGCGGCGTTGCGGCCGATCGCGCGAGCCGAATGCTGCGCGACGCCGGCGCCCGGCTCGTTTGCCTTGGAAAGACGCGGGACGGCCACCCGCGCCACCCGCTCTATGTGCGCGCCGATCAGGCGCTGGAGCCGTTCCCTTGAGCCGCGATTCGCCGCCATCGCCAAGCCGAATCTCAAGGCTGCTCCATCAGCTCCTCGGCGGAAAGCTGCTCCAATCTTTCCTTGCGCCTTGCCGGCGCATAGCTCGGCCGCGCCAGCCAGATCACGCCGGCGAGACAAATGAACACGCCGGCGCCGAGCAGAAAGGCGTCGTTGAGCGCGAGGATCGTCGCCTGCTGGCGAATGAGCTGCGCCGCCTGACTGCGCGCCGCGCCGGGCGACATTCCCATCGCTTGCAGCCTGTCAAGAAACGGCGTCAGAAGATCGAGCGAGGCGAAGCGCCGTCCACCGAAATGATCCGCGAGACCTAGCTGGTGGAAGGGCGCGCGGCGGAACAATACGACACCCAGCAGCGTGATGCCGAAGGCGCCGAAAACCGTGCGCAGCATGGCGAGCTCCTCAGCCGCGCGGATGAGGCGCTCGCCGGCAAGCCCGGTCATGGCGAGCGTAGCCAATGGCGCGAAGAACATCGCCAGTGAAAAGCCAAAGAAGAACATCGGCGTCTTGATGTCATCGAAATAGGCGCTCTTGTCGTAATGGCCGAGCCAGACGAAAGTCACGGCAAGACCGATGAAGTTCAAGAAAACGATCAGCCGCGCGTCGACGTTTCTGCATATCTCATGCACCACCGCGGCGGCCGCCATCGCCAGGAAGATCATCGTCAGATAGACCATGCCGGCGCGCGAAGAGGTGAAGCCGAGCAGCGTCTGCAATTGTACGACGAAGACCGAGAGCAGGCCTTGAATGACGAGAAAGCCGAGGAGCGAGCAAATCGTCGCGATCGCGAAATTGCGGTGGAGGAACAGGCGCAAGTCGAGCGCGGGGCGCAACTCGCCGAACTCCCAAAAAATGAACATCGGCAGCGCCAGCAGAACCGCTAGGAGGAGCCACATCAGCAAGGGCGATCCGAACCAGTCGAAGTCATTGCCCATGTTGAGGATCGTTTGCACGCCGATAAATATTGTCCCCAGCAGGACGAACCCGACCGTATCGAAACGGGTGATACGGCGCTGATAGCCGCGCCCATAGAAGAGCCCCAGCACGACGCCCGCCGTGGCGAGCGCGACGACGATGTTGGATAGAAACAGCCAGCGCCAAGTAAAATATTCGGCCCAGAAGCCGCCCATGAACACGCCGATGGTGAAGGGCGCCATGCTCATGACGCCCCAGAAGCCCACGCCAAGGGTCCGCCTGTCTTCGGGATATTGAGCGAGCGTCACCGATTGCGCGAGCGGCAGGGCGACGCCGCCGGCGAGGCCGAGCAGAAAGCGCATCGGCGCGAAGAACCAGATCGTTTCGCTTGCCGCGCATAGAAACGAGGCGGCGGCGTAAAAAACGAGCGCGCCGATCAAGACGCGATAGTCGCCAAACCGGCTCGACAGCCAGCGCGACAAGGGCAGGCCGAGCGCGATGCCGATCATATGGTCTGTCGTGGCCCAAGTGCCGTAGCTCGGCGTCACGCCCTGCAGGCTGCCGGCCGCGTAAGGCGCGAGCACCGTATAGCCAGGCACGTTCGAGAGCATGACGACATTGGCCGCTCCCGCCGCGGCGTTGAGCAGGAGAAAGCGCCAGCCCTCGGTGCGCGCCGCTTTTTTCATGGTCGCCGCCCCGCCGCGCGCGACCGCTCCCGCGCGTCTTGGCGCGTCGTCGCTCCCACGCTTTCCGAAGGGGATGTCGGTTGATTCATTGGACGGACTCCCCGCGATGAAACGCAGAACAGGAGTCATCAGCCAAAAGGCGGTTAAAGGCGAACTCCATCGCCGCTGAAAAGCATAGCCGAACCGGCCCCGAGCTTGTCAATAGGCGCGCCGCCGGGCCATAGAAGCGTCACCATGAGCGACGCAAGGGGGCGAATATGAAAGAAATCTGGTCGCAGATTGCGCTGGTTTTCGGCCTTGCGCTCATTGCGGCGATGATCGCCAATCGTTTCCGCATTTCGACCGCGCTGACCGAAATCATCGTCGGCATGCTGGCGAGCATGGCTTTCGCGATCGTCGGCTTCGACGCGCTCGGCGTGCAGGAGCCGTGGATCAAGACGCTTGCGGGCGTTGGCGCGATCATGCTCACCTTTCTCGCCGGCGCCGAACTCGATCCGGATGTTTTCAAAATGAAATGGAAGGAGGCGGCGGCGATCGGCGTCGCAAGCTTCCTTGCGCCCGCCATCGGCTGTTGGGCGGCCGCGCATTATCTCCTCGGCTGGGAGAATTCGCCGGCGCTCCTCGCCGGCATCGCGCTCGCCGCGACCTCCGTCGCCGTCGTTTATACGGTGATGATGGAATATGGCTTCAACCGAACCGATTTCGGCAAGACGATTCTCGCGGCCTGTTTCATCACCGATCTCGGCACGGTCGTGACGCTCGGCCTCGTTTTCGCGCCTTTCACTTGGAAGACCGTTGTATTCGTCGTTGTCCTCGCCACCGCTTTCGTCGGCGTTCCGCGCGTAACGCCTGTCGCTTTCGCCAGATTCGGCGGACGTCCGTCGGAGTTCGAGGCGAAATTCCTGCTCTTCGCGCTGATGGCGCTTGGCGCGCTGGCGACCTGGGCGGGGAGCGAAGGCGTATTGCCCGCCTATCTCATCGGCATGGCGCTCGCGGGGACGGTCGGTCGCGATCATGCGCTGATCCGCCGGCTGCGCGCGATCACCATAGGCATGCTGACGCCTTTCTATTTCATCCGCGCGGGCTATTTCGTTTCGATCCCGGCGGTCCTCGCGGCGCCGCTCGGCGTCATCGCCTTTCTCGCCGTCGAAATGGCGACGAAAGTTGCGAGCGTCTATCCGGTCGCGCGTTATTTTGGGTCGCCGCATAAGGATGCAATGTACACCACGCTGCTGATGGCCTCGGGGCTCACCTTCGGGACGATCTCCGCGCTGTTTGGCCTGTCGAACAAGATCATCGATGAGAATCAATATTCGACGCTGGTGGCGGCGATTATCGCGACCGCCGTCGTCCCCACCTTGATCGCGAACAGCCTGTATTTGCCGCGCCATCGCCTGCCGCAGGACGAGGCGTCTTCCGCCCAGGCATTTGGCGCGGAGGCGGCGCGGCCCACAGCGAAGGCGTAAATGCGACTTGATTCCCGACGGGCGCGATGCAATCAAACCTCATTGTCGTTCGGGGAAGCGCGCGGGAGACCGGTCGCGCGCCTGCGGTCCGCGTGGCCCCGAAGCGCCTGTCTAATGGAAGGAAGATATGAATGCGCATCTTTCTGTGGCTCTCGGCTCTGTTGGCGTTTTTCGCCGCCGCGCCGGCTCTTGCTCAAGGAACCGCCGAGCAGCGCGCGGCCTGCGAGAGCGACGCCAATCGCTTCTGCGACGCCTATATTCCGGACGCCGTCGCGGTCGAGCGATGCCTGAGGGCGAATATGGGCTCGCTCAGCGCCGCCTGCCAGCGTGAATTCGGCGTCGGACCGTCGTCGGGCGGCAAGCGGCGCAAGCGCTGAGAAGCGTTCCTGCGTAATTTCTGTTGATTGCCTGATTCGAGGCGATCGGAAATCGCGCTGACGTCATTGTGGACGCCCGCTTCCCTGCGGGCGTCCTGCTTTCGTCAGGCCCTAGTCGACCTATCCGCCGGATCCCTGCGTCGACCGGCTTGTTGCGGCGAGGCGCCGTTCGGCGAGACGCGTGGCTTCGGCGCCCGATAACATCGCGCCATTAAAGCCATGTTCGCCGCCAAAGGCCGACGCAAGATAGAGTCCCGCGATCGGCGTTGCCGGCGTGCGCGGGAAGCCCATGAGGATCGGCTCCTCCGCGGGAAGCGCGGCAAATCCGTAGACCGCGCCTTCCGGCGTGTTGAGATAGCCCGACATCGAATAGGCGTTGAGCAGCATCCGCGTCGTGACGAGGCCGCCAAAGCCCGGATAGTCGCGATCGAGCGAGGTTTGAATTGCGTCGAGCCAGCGTTCGCGCCGCGCATCCGCCGTTTCGCGCGAAAGCCCTTGCCAATTGTCGAGGCGATCGAGCCCGAGCACGCTCACAAGGACGGGCGGCTCGTCCCAAAGGCCTGAGTCGACGGCGGTGAAATTGGCGATCGCGTGAAGCGGCAATGCGCCCTTCGGATCCTCGGCCATCGCGCCAGCTCCGTCGCCATATTGGTCGAAGCGTCGCATGTCGGGCGGCAGGACGACGGTGGAATAATCCGCCAGTCCGACCGTCGCGGGCTTGGCGCTCAGACCGAAATTGGCGGCATAGAGCGAGGTCGAGAGACGGCGCTCGCCGAAGGCTTCCTTCATTTTTGCGCGCGCCGGCGCGTCCATCATCTCGGCGGCGACCGAGGGCGCGCAATTGGCCATTACGACGCGCGCTTCGATGCGCTCTTCATTGTCTCCGGCGCGCCGCGCGACATGGCGAATGGCGACGGCGGCGCCGTCCGCGTCCGTCTCGATCACATTGACGAGCCGGCCCAGACGCACGACGCCGCCGGTCTTGGTGATC
>CAZCJY010000153.1:161-6555 GCA_964498975.1 uncultured Methylocystis sp. | reverse complement strand
ACGACTGCAAAACGCCCATGCCGAAAGCCAGATTTACGCCAGCGGGCTCGCCGACAGCATTCGCGAAATGGAGATTTCGCTCGAATCCGAGCGCCGGCAGCTCGCCAAGCTAGACGAACTCCTCGCCTCTACTCAGGCCGAGCATCTCAAGACACAGACGCGCTGGCGGGAGGAGAAGGAAGAGGATCGCCGCACGATCGCGACGCTGGAAGCGGAAGTCGACAGGCTTTCCGCCCATGCGCAGGCCGGCGACCAGCTTCTCGTCGACGCGCGCGCGGAGTTGCAGGGGAAGATCGACGAATGCCGCACCGGCGAACGCCGCGCCCAGGAGATGGAGCAGAAATTCGCGCGCCTGACCGAGCACGCCGAAAATATCGGCGGCGAAGCCGCGCAGTTGAAACAGAAGCTCGAAGAGCGCGAGCGGGGGCATGCGCGCCTCAGCGGTCGCGCCAAGGGCCTCATTCGCGCGATGCGCGATCTCTCGGCCCTGCTCGAGAAATCCGAACAGAAGGCCCAACTCGTCGGCGAGCGGCTTTCGATCGAGAGCAATCGCTTCGACGACCAGAAGGCGCGTCTCGAACAGACGATTCACGATCTGACCGAGCAATTGGAAAAGGAGCGGCTGTCGAAGATGATGACGGCCGGCGCGCTCGAGGCGGCGCGCCAGCAGCGCCTGCAGCAGCGCGAGGAAGTGAAGCTCGCCGACATTCTCGCCAGGGCTGATGAGGCCCATAACGCCGCCGAGGCTGAGGCCGAGGCGACCCGCCAGCCTGAAGACCTTCGGCCGCCGCCGCGCCGCAACGGCTGAGCGCGAGACCAGAATCGAGCCGGCGTCGCGCGTTCAAGCGCCCGTCAGCGCGAGCACATGAGCGCTGACGCAAAGGCTCAACGCGTCGACGTCATAGCCGCCTTCCAGCATCGAGACGATTCGCCCGCCGCAGCGTCGGTCTGCGATGTCCATGACCCGCTTGGTCGCTTCGCTGAAATCCGCTTCGCGTAGCCGCAAGCCGCCCAGCGGGTCGCGCTCATGGGCGTCGAAACCGGCGGAGATCAGGATCAGATCCGGCCCGAAATCCCGCAGCCGCGGCAGGATCCGGTCGGCAAGGGCCTCCTCGAAGGCGTCTCCGGTCGAGCCGGCGAGCAGCGGCGCGTTGACGATCGTGTCATGCGCGCCCGTCTCGCCGCGTCCGCCCGTGCCGGGATAGAACGGCGCCTGATGGGTCGAACAGAACAGCACCGACTTGTCCGACCAGAAAATCTCCTGCGTGCCATTGCCGTGATGCACGTCGAAATCGACGATGGCGATTCGCTCGGCGCCGTGGACCGCCTGGGCGTGACGGGCGGCGACGGCGATATTATTGACAAAGCAGAAGCCCATCGGATTGCGCGCGCCGGCGTGATGGCCCGGCGGGCGCGTGGCCACGAAGGCGTTGTCGGCCCGCCCCGACATCACCTCGTCGATGGCGGCGACGCCGCCGCCGGCCGCGCGCCAGACGGCCTCGATCGTCTTGGGACACATGAGCGTGTCGCTGTCGAGCGCGGCGTAGCCTTCGCGCGGCGCCGCCTCTTCGAGCGCCGCGAGATAGGACTGCGGATGAACGCGCTGCAGCGCCTCCGGGTCGGCCCGGGGCGCGCTCAAACGCGTCAGCGCGGCGAAACGCTCATGCTGCAGGCCGCGTTCGATCGCCCGCAGGCGCTCCGGCCGCTCGGGGTGGCCGGGGCCCATCTCATGCTCCAGTCCGCTCGCATGTGTGACGAGAAGGGTTCTCAACGCCAGGCCGCCATCTGCGCCGGCGGCGCCGCGCCAGCCGATAGCGTTGATATTCCGCCGTTGTTTGGTCCCTGTCCACGAAAAACCGGGGATAGCGGGAGCGCGGCGGTCCTGCGTTCCCGCGTGGCGCCGACGCAACAGTAGGGGAATAATTCCGAAGACGTGATCACAGGCCGAAAGTTCATGCTAAGAAAATCGCAACAAATGTTTTGGCGGCGGAAAGGAGTGCCTCAAATGAATTTCAGAACTGTGACGGCGGCGGCGCTTTTGGCCGGCCTTCTTGCCGGCTGCAACGGCGGGGGCGCCCGGTTGCCTGATCCCAGGCTTGCGGGCCGCGACGCGGAGTTCATGGCGCTGGCGCCGAAAGCGTCGGTCGGCTCCGAGTTCGAGCGCTACCTTGTCGATTACAGGACGAGCGAGCCCGTCGGCTCCATCGTCGTCGATAATCGCGCGAAATTCCTCTACTACGTGATGCCGGGCGGCAAAGCGGTGCGCTATGGCGTCGCCACGGGCCAGGACGCGATGGCTTTCACAGGCCGCGCCTATGTCGGCTCGATGCAGGAATGGCCGCGCTGGATTCCGCCCAAGGACATGCTTGAACGCTGGCCGCATCTGCAGCCGACGGCGGACGCCGGCGGCCTGCCCGGAGGGCCGGATAATCCGCTCGGCTCGCGCGCGCTTTATCTCTACCAGAACGGCAAGGACACGCTCTACCGCATCCACGGCACTAACGAGCCGGACAAGATCGGGCAAGCCGTGTCGTCGGGCTGCATCCGCATGCGGGACATCGACGCCATCGATCTCTACAGTCGCGTGAAGGTCGGCACGAAGGTCGTCGTCCTCTAAAGCTTCGCGGCGCTCTCCGCCTGAATGGGGGAGGGCGCCGTTGTCGCGTTTGCGCGTCCGCCACGCGGGCCGTCTGGCGCGAGAAGCGAAACAAATCCGCAAAGCTCTGTCGACATTTTTGGCGCCTCCCTCGGCTGGCGCCGTCGTGCGGCCTGTGTGCGAGCGCACGGCGCCCATGCTGGCCAACGCCTAAAGTCGTGAAGCTCGCGATTGGGCGATAGGAAAAAAGGGAGGTTGTCATGCGTCCTACGGCAAGCATCGGCGTTCTGGCGCTTGTTGTTTTCGTTCTCCTTTTGGAGTTCGCGGGCGCCGGCGCCTATCTGGTCGCCTCCGCCCATGCGGATCCTTCCGATGTTTGTTACGGCTATGCGATCTGTAAATAATTATTAAGCGAACGCGCGGTTTGAATGGAACGCGGGCGTTATATTTCGCGTTAGTTTCAGGAAGGGCCGGCGCATGCAGACGTTCGCTCCGCCGAGCGAAATCCTGGAGCGTCGCGCCCTTCAATTTCTGTCGTTCAAATGTTGCGGCGGAAGGCTGGGGCCGCCATGCGCGATTTGTTCTTGTATGTCCTGATGGTTTTCCTTTTCGCCGCCGGCGTCGCGAGCGCGGCTACGATTTTCGCGACGCCTTCAGGCAGGGACGACTTCTGCTTCGGATACGCGATCTGCGAATAGTCACGCCGAACGCTTCGGGCGCGCCAGCTCGCGCAGCCTGGATAAGCGGCGGCCGAAGCCGAACCGTTCATCGCCGACAAAGGCGACGATCTGGCTGCGAATCGCTTCGGCGGTTTCGAGCGCTTGCGCCTTGAACGGCGCAACGAGCGCATGCGCCCATGCGCGCGCGTCGAGCACGATCGAATAAAAGCGGCCGAACCATTCCATTTGCAGCAGCTTGTCCCGGCAAATGTCGAAGAGATAGGCGGTGACGCCAAGGGCCAATGTCTTGGCGAGAAAGATCGCGAGCAGGCCGCCGAACACATGGCCGTTGGCGATGAGTTCGAATGCGAGCAGCTTGAAAGGAAGAATGGCGACCGCTGGCGCGGCGAACAGAACCGCCGTCATCTGCGGCGTGAGCTTGGCGACGAGGTCCTTGAGCCATGGCTCCAAACGCTCGATCCCAAGTGTCTGGCTCAGCGCGCGCAGCCATTCCTTGACGTTGTCCCACAGCCAGCTCTCGATCAAAAAGACGACCGCCACCGTGAACCAGAATGCGCGCTTCAACTGCCGTTTCAATTCTTCCATAGCCTGTTCCTCATCATATGCGCCTGGCGCGTAGCGCCCTTGCGCCGTCTTCGGAGTAGAGGGTAAGCGCGCCGCCCGCGACCGACCAGCGGCGCACGCCGGCGAGCAGCGACAGGAAGCGCGCCTCCTGTTGCATCAAAGGCGGCGCGCACGCCATGCGCGTCGCTGCTGCGGGGCCGACGGAGAGACGATCGCCATCGGTTTCATAGCTTGCGCTATATCGGTTGCACGACGCCTTGCCGGAGAGGCGGTCGTCGGCGCCAAATTTCATCGTGACGGCGGAGCCGGGCGCAAGCGCCGCATCGGCGAGAGTCTCCACCCGCCATTCGCCGCGCAAGGCGTCGTCTCGCGCGGCCAAGGCGGGAGAGGCGACAAACGCAAGGAGCAGGGCGGATGCGATTAATCGCATGGAGCGGCGGACCTTCGCGCCGGCGCGGCCGGCTGCGTGCAGGATGTAGTTTCCACGCTGCGAACGCCAAGATCGCCGACGCTAACCGAAGACGGCGCGCGGCGAATCACTTCACTTGCGCATAATAACCTTTTGGAGGCTCAAATGTGGATGGTGCGTTTGGCGACGGCGAAAGCCGCCTCCCGGACCGCCTCCGACATGGTCGGATGGGCGTGGCAGGTGCGCGCAAGGTCTTCGGCCGAACCGGAAAACTCCATCAACACGGCGGCTTCGGCGATCAATTCGCCCGCGCCGGCGCCCAGAATATGCGCGCCGAGCACGCGATCGGTGGCGGCGTCGGCGATGATCTTCACAAAGCCGTCGGTTTCGCGCATCGCCCGGGCGCGGCCATTGGCCGAGAAGGGAAATTTGCCGATGGCGACCGCTTGGCCTTCGGCTTTCGCCTCTTCCTCGGTGATTCCGACCGCGGCCACTTCCGGCATGGTGTAAACGACGCTGGGAATGACGCCGTAATTCACATGGCCGGCCTGGCCGGCGAGGATTTCCGCGACCGCGATCCCTTCGTCTTCCGCCTTATGCGCCAGCATCGGCCCGCGCACGACGTCGCCGATGGCGTAGACGCCCGCGACATTGGTGGCGAAATGCCCGTCGATGGCGATGCGGCCGCGCTCCAGCGCGACGCCGGCCTCCTCGAGCCCTAAACCCTGCGTATAGGGAATGCGGCCCGTCGCGATCAGCACCGCATCGGCTTCGATCTTGTCGGAAGTCGCGCCGTCGATGGATGAGTAGGAAACGATGGCGCGCTCCTCCTTGCCTTTGCCCGCGCGCGCGACGCCCGTCACCTTGGAGGCGAGGCGGAAAGCGAAGCCCTGCTTTTCGAGAATTTTCTGAAAACGCGTCGCGATTTCGAGATCGAATCCCGGCAACACGCGGTCGAGATATTCGATCACAGTCGTCTGGGCGCCGAGCCGCCGCCAGACTGATCCAAGCTCCAGGCCAATGACGCCGGCGCCGACGATGACGAGGCGCTGGGGGACTTTCTCGATCGCCAACGCGCCGGTGGAGGAGAGGATCAGCTTTTCATCGACGGCGATTTCGGCGCCCGAGGCGTCGCGCAGCGGCGCGACCGCGGAGCCTGTGGCAATGACGATGTTCTTGGCTTCAACCGATTGCGTCGCGCCGCTGCGCCAGTCACTTCGACCTTGCCGGCGCCGCCGACTAGACGTCCGACGCCGCGAAAAGAGTCGATCTTATTCTTCTTGAACAAAAAGGCGACGCCGTTGACATTCGCGCCGACGGTGTCGTCCTTGTGCTTCATCATCGCGGGCAGATCGAGGCGCGGCGGATCGACGATCACGCCAAGCGGCGCGAGGCCGTGCGCCGCCTCCGCGAACATATGCGAAGCATGCAGCAGCGCCTTTGACGGGATGCAGCCGACATTGAGGCATGTGCCGCCGAAAGTCGCGTCCTTTTCGACGACGGCTGTCTTCAGGCCCAGCTGCGCCGCGCGGATCGCGCAGACATAGCCGCCGGGACCCGAGCCGATCACCACAAGATCGTACGTCATGTCATCCGCATTTCAAGAATGGCGCCGTTCAGCGTCAGCCGGCGGCCCACACATAGATCAGCGTCGCGAGGAGTCCGAGCGCAGTCTGCCCGATTTCGAGGCGTCCCCAGAGGCCGATGACCTGTCGCGCCTCATGCGCCGCATCGGCGCCGATGAGCGCCAGAATGCGATTGTTGAGCGGCACGATGGCGAGATAGGTGTATGGCCAACTGGCGATCGCGACGAGCGCGCCGAACAGCCACCTGATGTCTTCGAGTTCGCGAAAGGCGATGAAGCCGAAAAGCGCCGCCAAGGCCGCGAGCCCCGCGAGCACGATGAAGCCGCGATGGTCGGAAGGCTCCCATTCCTTGATCAGCGCGTCGTCGCTCAGCGCCAGCCGCGCGGGCTGCTCGACGTAATTGACATAGAGCGACGCGCCGGTGAAAGCGCCGGCGGTGGCGAGCGCAAGCGAACTAATGATCATTCAAACCGTTCCTTTGGGCAGTCGGCAGCCGGTCTTCGGCAGTCGGATGAGGCGCCATTCGCAATCGACCGCCGGCCGCCGGTTAAGCTGATTC
>CAZCJY010000153.1:0-151 GCA_964498975.1 uncultured Methylocystis sp. | reverse complement strand
GCCAGAGCCGCGAGCCCCGCAAGCACGATGAAGCCGCGATGATCGGATGGCTCCCATTCCTTGATCAGCGCGTCGTCAGTCAGCGCCAGCCGCGCCGGCTGCTCGACGTAATTGACATAGAGCGACGCGCCGGTGAAAGCGCCGGCGGTGG
>CAZCJY010000152.1:5350-6592 GCA_964498975.1 uncultured Methylocystis sp. | reverse complement strand
GCTGTTCTTCGAGATCGTCGCGATCTCTCTCGATTCGTTTCGGCGCCCTTCAAGCCGCGCCGGCGTCGCTTGCGCGAGATCGAGACGGAAAGCGTCATAGCTTGCCGGCGCGTCGAAACGCGCGGCGCCGAACGGGCCGATCATGCCCTCGGCGACGCCCGCCGCGAGCAGCGCCGGCTCTTCCAGCCGCAGCATGAAGGGCTGCGCCGCATCGCCCTGCGCCCAGACGAGTTTCTCGCCGCCATAGGCGGTGACGACATAACGCCCCGGCTCCAGCGCGCCTTCGAGACGCAGCCGGTTCATGGCGCGGCCGGGTTTGGTTTCGACCGTCTCCTGCGCGAAGGCGAGATCGACGAGTTCGCCGTCGCCGCGCCAGACGCGCAAATCGCTCAGCGCGCGGCCGATCGCCTCGAGGCTTACGCGCCCCTCTGCGCCGACCTCGAAGGAATAGGAGCGTTGCTGCAAATCCCCCAGTTCGCCGCTTTGAACGCGCCCCGGCGCGAGCGTCGGCTTTGACGCCTCGACGTCGACGAAGCCCTGCGCCGCGAGCGCTGTCTTGCCGCTCGCGCCTTTCGCGCCGGAAACCCGAAGCTTGTAGACGCCCTTGTCGAGCAGCGCGTCGATGCGTCCGTCGCGCACGCCCGGCGCGCCGCTCGAGTCGAGCGGACCGGCGATCATGTCGACGAGTTCGATGCGCGCGCCAGATGGACTCTTCGCCCGGATCGAATAGCGGCCGGGGGCAGGGACGGTCAGAAGACTCGCGCCGTCGCGATCCGCTGGCAACTCGCGCGGCGCAAAGCTGATCGAGCTTGGTTTGGCTTTCGTCTCGGCGATGGCGCTCTGCGTGGCGCGCCAAGCCGGATGCGCGAAATACGCCGCCAGCGCCGCGATGAGAGAGAACGCGATCCGCCGCATAAGCGCACCGTATGCCGCGGGGCGGGTCGCCGGCAAGGGCGCTCGGCCGCAGGATTGGAGCATAGGCCGCGCGCCGCGCCCCTGTCGAGAGCGAAGCGCCTCTCTCGGCGCCGACGATTTTTTCATGCCGCCTTTCCCGCGCGTTCTGGCCGAACCCGTTTGGCGCCGGCAGGAATATCTCTTAGGCTAGGTTTCTCGACTGAGGATTGCGCCAGCGCACATCTAACCGGGAATTCCAGCATGCGGCGGCGGGTATTGGCCTTGGTTTTTTTTGCCGCGCTTTCATGCGGCGAGGAGGCGGCGGCGATAAAGCTCACGCTCGCCTAT
>CAZCJY010000152.1:3807-5340 GCA_964498975.1 uncultured Methylocystis sp. | reverse complement strand
CCAGCGGTGCTACGCGCCGGTCCCGATGAGCATTATGCGGCGCTCGAGACGGCGCCCGCAGGGACCGAAGTCAAGATAATCCGCGACGATCCGAGCTGGACCCGCATCGCCGTCGGAAACCGGCGCTTTTTCGTCGCCACGCCCGAACTCGTGTTCATGTCGTCGAGAGTCACCGAGACGTCAACTTGCGATTTCGGCTATCCCTATTCGGGCAGCAGCCAATATTTCGCCTGGCCGCTGACCGAGCTGCGCCACAGCGCGCCGCTCGGCGAACTGCTCGGCTACCACAATCGGTTTCCCTGCTGAGGCTTCAGATCAGAGGCTGTCGCCCGCGCGCGCCAGCTCCATCTGCGGCGCCCGCGTCGCCTTGTCTGCGAACTTCGCGCGATAGACGACGAAATTCTCCATCACCCGCTGCACGTAATTGCGCGTTTCGGTGATTGGGATCCGCTCAACCCAGTCGATCGGATCGACATTGGCCTTGCGCGGATCGCCATAGGCGTCGATCCACTGTTTCACCCGCCCGCCGCCCGCGTTGTAGGCGGCGAAGGTGAGGAGATAAGCGCCCCTGTATTCGCCGAGCAGAATGCCGAGATGCGCCGCGCCGAGCTGCGCGTTGAAGGGCGGATCGTTGAGCATCCGCGACATGTCGAAGCTCACGCCGCGCATGGAGGCGGTGTGCCGCGCCGTGGAGGCGATCATCTGCATCAGCCCCATGGCGCCGGCGGAGGAGACGGCCTTGGGGTCGAAGGCGCTTTCCTGACGCGCAACGGCGAAGACGATCGAGCGCGACGCCGAGCCGGGAAGCGCGCTGAAATCCGGAACGCCGTAGGCGGGGAAGGCGACGTCGTCGAGCGCGATCCCTCTATAGGAAGCGGCCTTGCCATAAATGAGCGAGAGTTTGGCGTCGCCCTGACGCGCCACGACCTCGCCGAGCGCGGCGACCTGCGCCTCGTCCTGCAAGTATTTTGCGCTGTCGAGCGCAAGCGGCGCGGCGATATCCTTCTGGCCAACGGCGAACAGCAGCTCCGCGACGCGCACGGCTTCGTCCCGTTTGTCGCTGGAGGCCGCCAGCGGCGGCGGGCGAAGCGGGCGGTCTTCCGCCCCGAGCCGGGCGTTGGCCAGCTGCCCGTAGAAGGTCGTCGAGTGCGTCGCCGCCTGGAGATAGAAATTGCGCGCCCTTGAGTCGTTCTCCGCCTCCGCCGTGCGGCCCAACCAGTACCATGCGCGGGACTTCTGCAACGGCGTTTCGGCGATGCTGGCAAGCTGCTTGAAGTGACGCTCGGCCTTGATCGGATCGTTGAGGAATCGCAGGGCGATCCAGCCGGCGTTGAACTCCGCGTCGACCTTGTTGCTGGTCTTCGCGGCGGCGTGCTGGGCGCAGAGCATATAGGCGGTCTGCGGATCGCCCTGGTCGAGGAGCTTGCGGGCCACGATGCGCCGCTCCTCCCACCAGGCGTCGCCGTCAACGACCAGCTCCGCGTCGCGCGGCGCCTTGCGCAGCAGCGCGCCCGCCTCGGCGAATTTGTTGCC
>CAZCJY010000152.1:0-3797 GCA_964498975.1 uncultured Methylocystis sp. | reverse complement strand
CACGCGTCCGTAGAGCAATCCGGGGTCGTTTTGCACAGACGGCGGCAAACTCGCCGCCAGCTTATCGGCGCCCGAGATGCGCGCCCGCGCGAGCAGCACGACATCCTTGCCGGCGAGTTCGGCGCTGCGCAAGGCGAGGGAGTTCTTTCCGGCGTAGAGCAGACGATCGGCGCGGAACTTGTGGTCGGCGGGCGTCAGCAGTTCGCCGAGTTCCTTATTGAAGGTCGTGTCGAAGCCCTGTCCGAGGTCTTCATTGCGCCAGGCGTCGCGCGCCAGCGCCGCAGCCGATTCGAAATCTCCCTCTCGCGCGATGGCCCGCGCCAGGGCGTATTTGCCATAGGCGGTAAGCGGCTTGGAGCCGGCGAACCAGGCCATGACGGACTTGTCGGCGTGCCGCTCGGCGATAAGCGCCTGCTCGCCGCGGCGGCGCAGCCAGTCGCCGGCGGGCCAGTTCGGATGCGCGGCGAGGAATTCGGCGATGCGCCTGAACCCGGCTTCGTGGGGGTGAAGCCGAAGGCCGGTCCATCGCGCAGCCGCGTCGGCAAGCGGCGTCTGGAGCCGCGCCGCTGCGTTGTCGCCTTGAACGAAGTCGCCGGCTTTATACAGCGCGACCGCTTGTATGAAGGCGTCCGTGTCGTCGCCCAGCAGGGCGGCGAGATTCGCCTTCGCTTCGGCGCCGTTCAGCCAGCCCTGCGCCGGCGCGTAGGAGACGATCGGCGGCAGCGCGCCATCCTCGGCGGCAAAGAGGGAATTTTCCAGCGGATGCGCCGCTTCGTCGTCTTTGCGCTCGACGAATTCGCGCACGGACTCCTGCAAGGAGCCGACCCGCGAGCGCCACGCGCCGAGACTGAAAGGAACGGAGGACGTCCAGCGCCACTCGGCTTTGCGCTTGGCTTCGCCGTCGCCGAGACGATCAAGGCCGCTGAACAGGGGCGCGGCGATCGCGAGGGCTGCGATGCCGACTGTGAGTTTGAACCGAGTCGCGACGCGTCGAGGCAACATCATCACCGGTTTCCTAATGGCGTGAAAAAGCTGCGCTCATTTGGTTTACGAAGGGTCAACTCCGCGGGCTGACTGCTTCTGACTCTTGGCCATCTCCCATTATAGCGTGGGGCTTTCCTCAACGCAGCCCAGCGGCTATGAAGGGCGCTCAATCTTAGCGACGCGATTACGGCGGCTCTGAGGCGCAGGGAAAGCTCTGATTCTATGAATGGAAAGCCGATTTTTCATGGGTCGATGACGGCCCTGGTCACGCCGTTTTCCCATGGAGAAGTCGACTATGACGCACTTCGCGCGCTGATCGATTGGCAGATCGAAAGTGGCACCCACGGGCTGGTGCCCGTCGGCACGACAGGCGAGAGCCCGACGCTAAGCCATGAGGAGCACGGGCGGGTCATCACCGAGACGATCCGCGCGGCGCGCGGCCGGGTTCCGGTCGTTGCAGGCGCGGGCTCGAACAATACCCGCGAGGCGATCGCGATCGCCGGCCACGCCGAGCGCGCCGGGGCTGACGGCCTCCTGATCGTCACGCCCTATTACAACAAGCCCAATCAGGAGGGGCTTTACCTGCACTTCAAGGCGATCAACGACGCCGTCTCGATTCCCATCATCATCTACAATATTCCGCCACGCTCGGTCATCGATATGAGCGTCGACACCATGAAGCGCTGCGCCGAACTCAAGAACGTCGTCGGGGTCAAGGACGCCACCGGCAATATCGGCCGCATCTCGCTTCAACGTCAGGCGATGGGGCCGGATTTCATCCAGCTTTCGGGCGACGATCTCACCGCGCTCGCCTGCATGGCGGCTGGCGCGCATGGCTGCATCTCGGTGGTCGCCAACATCGCGCCGCGGCTTTGCGCCGATCTGCAAAACGCCTGTCTCGCCGGCGATTACGCCAGGGCGCTGGAGATTCAGGATCGGCTGACGCCGCTGCATGTCGCGACGTTTCTCGAGGCCGGCGTCACCGGCGCGAAATATGGATTGTCGCTTCTTGGCAGGGCAGAGGAAGAAGTGCGTCTTCCGCTCGTGCCCGGCACGCAGGTCACCAAGGATCGGATTCGCGCGGCGATGATTCATGCCGGCGTGCTCGCCGCCTAGTCCGGATCCGCGCCGTCAGTCTGTTTGGTCGAAACGCTTCGAGGGAGTCAGTGGCCGCAACGCCCGAGCCGAATTTCAAGGTCGTCGCCGATAATCGCAAGGCGCGCTACAATTACGAGATCGGCGAGACGTTCGAGGCGGGGCTGGCGCTGACGGGCACCGAGGTGAAGTCGCTGCGCACGGGCAAGGCGACGATCGCCGAGAGCTACGCTCACGTCGATCGCCAAGGCGAAGCTTGGCTCGTCAACGCCAATATTCCCGAGTATCTCGCCGGCAACCGCTACAACCATCCGCCGAAGCGGCCGCGTAAACTCCTGCTCAAGTCGCGGGAGCTCGCCAAACTCTCTCAGGCAGTTGAGCGCGAGGGCATGACAATCGTGCCGCTTAAGCTCTATTTCAACGCCAAGGGTCGCGCCAAACTGCAACTTGCCTTAGCAAAGGGCAAGAAGCTGCACGATAAACGGGAAGTCGAAAAGAAGCGCGACTGGAGCCGCGAAAAAGGCCGGCTGCTGCGGGCGCGCGGTTAAGCTTCCGTCAAAAAAAATCGGCGCCCCGAAATGGAGGCGCCGAAATCCCGACTGCAGCTCCGAAATTTCCCGTCACTCGCCTTCGTCTTCGGCGTGCGCGGCTTGCGGCGCCGGACGGCGTTCCTGATAGCGCTGCATGCGCTCGGCGCGTTCGCCTGGATCGCGTCCGATCTTGCCGACAAGATGGATGAGGTCGATGAATTCGTCGGCCTGGCGACGCAATTCGTCGGCGATCATCGGGGGTTGAGTGGTGATCGTCGAAATCACCGACACCCGAACGCCGCGCCGCTGCACCGCTTCGACGAGCGAACGGAAGTCGCCGTCGCCCGAGAACAGCACCATGTGGTCGATATGCCCGGCCATTTCCATGGCGTCGACCGCAAGCTCAATGTCCATATTGCCTTTGACCTTGCGGCGGCCCAGCGAATCGACGAATTCCTTCGTCGGCTTGGTCACGACGGCGTAGCCGTTGTAATCCAGCCAGTCGATCAGCGGACGGATCGACGAATATTCCTGATCCTCGATCAGCGCGGTGTAGTAGAAGGCGCGTATCAGACGGCCCTTGCCCTGGAACTCGCGAAGCAGGCGCTTATAATCAATATCGAAACCGAGCGATTTCGCTGTCGCGTAAAGGTTCGCGCCATCAATGAACAACGCAATTCGTTCGATATCTGCCATCTCAGTCTCGCGGTCGGGTCACTGTGTTTACGCGGGCGGCGCCGGCTCACGCCGCTAACCCGCAGTTCGGCGTTTCGCTCTATCGTCTCAATTTCGGCGCCCGAAGTAGCAATGGCGACTGCGCCGTTCTCGCTGCATCCGCCGGGCTATTCAGCACCCATATTTGAAAAAGCGCCGCACGCATCTCTAGCGAATACATCGCCTCTCCCCGTCGAAGCGTCAAGAGGAACTGCGTTTTTTTACGGGTCGAGCATCGGGCATTTTCTAGAAAAGATTCAGATAGGAGCGTCAAAAAAAAGCGTCCAGGCGACTAGAGCCAAGAGATTATTGCCTATTTTCCATAATTCGCGTATCAGCGCTACAACCGAACCGAATGGAGCTTGACAGCAGATGGCGCGCGTTACTGTCGAAGATTGTATCGACAAGATCGAAAACCGCTTCGACCTCGTCCTTCTGGCGGCGCATCGGGCGCGGAACATCTCATCGGGTCAG